>NZ_JBFUCL010000149.1:0-8645 GCF_056405255.1 Agromyces sp. P1_H4
GTGCCGAACTCCTCTCCGAGCATGCCGTCGCCCGGACGCGCGTCGGCGAGCCGGTCGCGGATCGCGCGCTCGACGGCGAGGTCGGCCTCGGTGACGGGCGTGCGGTCGGGCTTCGTCTGCACGTCGAGGTCGACGGCGCGGAAGCGGGCGAGCGAGGCGGCGTCGGCGAGATCGGCGAGTCCGAGGGCGAGATCGAGGTCTTCGGCGAGGTCTGCGGTCACCCGATCAAGGCTATCGGGCCGCTCAGATGAGTCGTACGAGGATCGTCACCGCGACCGCGACCGCGACGCAGGCGAGTTGCGGCATCCGCAGCCACCATGCGATGCCCGCGGCGGCGAGCCCCGGAACCATGGTGGCGTCCGCCGACGACCATCGCTCGCCGAGGAGATTCACCGCGATCAGCCCGGCCAGCAGCGCTGCGGGCAGCGCATCGACGACCGCCTGGACGCGCGGGGGGAAAGTGCGGTCGCCGAGCACTGCCGGACCGACCCCCTTGTAGACCACGTTGATCATCGCCAGGGCGATCACGGCGAGCACGAGTGCCGTCACGGGTCGACGGCCTTCGTGGTGCGAGCTGCGGCCAGGAGTGCCGCGAGCGCGCACGCGAGCAACGCGACCCCCGCGGGCACCACGAGCGCGGCCACCGCGCCGATGACGCCGGCGACCAGGGCGACGGGGATCATGCGCGGTCGGTCTCGGAGCGCATCGAGCAGCAGCACGAGGAAGAAGGCGGGGAAGATGACGTCGAGACCGAGATCGTGCATGAACTCGGTCGACGGTGCGAAGAGGGCACCGATCGCGGTGCCGGCGATCCACGCCGGCCACTGCACGAGCGTGGCCCCGAACAGCGTGCCGCGGTCGAGCGTGCCGTCGCCGTTCTGCGCCGCGACCCACGACCCGTCGACGACCGCCTGCCCTTCGAGCGCGCGCTGCACGGGACCGCCGTGCAGCGAACGCGCCGACGCGGCGCCCATGGGGATGAACCGCGCGTTGATGAGCGCCGCCGCCCCCACGCCCGCCGCGACGCCCCCGCCGGCGGCGGCCGTCACCAGGGCGAACTGTGCCGAGCCCGAGAACGTGACGGCCGACATCACGATGGCCAGCCAGGCCGGCCAGCCGTTCGTGACCGCGAAGGCGCCGAAGCTCACGGCGAGCGCGAAGGCCCCGATCGCCAGCCCGATGCCGACGCGCACACCGGCGCGCCAGCCGGTCGGGGGCGTCGTCGAGGCGGTCATGCAGTCGACCCTAGAACCTGCCTCCGACGCGCGGATCGCTCGATTGGCGAAACGGGTCGTTCTCCTGATAACGTGGTCCCTCGGTTCGGGTTGTATGAAAATCCCGAATCATGCACCTCTAGCTCAATCGGCAGAGCAACTGACTCTTAATCAGTGGGTTCAGGGTTCAAGTCCCTGGGGGTGCACGGATCGCCCCGAACCTCTCGCCAGGTTCGGGGCTTTCTTCATGCTCAGGGCCATCCTCCGCCCGGCCACCGACGCTCAGGACGAGGCGTCCGCCTGGTCGAACACGTGGAACGCGTTGCCGCCCGGACCCTCGAGCTCGATGACGTGGCCGTCGGGGATCTCGAACGGCACGCCGCGGCGCGATACCGACGGGTGGGCCGCGAGGTAGGCCTCGAGATCGTCGACCTCGTACATCGGGCCGGCCGAGCCCGGATCGGTGGAGACCATGACCTGCACGGGCGAGTCGGGCACGGCGAATGCCACCGTGTCGTCGCCCTCCCGCCAGGCCTCGGACCACCCGAGTTCGTCGCGGTAGAAGGCGATCGCCGAGGCCAGGTCGGCGACGGGCACGTAGAGGAAGCGCAGTTGCATCGGACACTCCAGACCGTAATCGCGTTATGGCATGACAGAACCAGACTATACTCGCGGCGTGCGCAGTTGGGTACCCGTCCCGGGGTCGACGAAGGCGCTCCTGGTGCAGGAGGCCCTCACGGCGTTCGGCGCGCGCGGGTACGACGCGGTCGGCGTGTCCGAGCTCGCGGCATCCGCCGGCGTCACGATCGGCTCGCTCTACCATCACTTCGGCAGCAAGGCCGGGCTCTACGACGTGGTGCGCACCGACGTCGAGCGACGCACGCTCGATCGCATGGAGGGCGCGGCGGCGATGCGGGGCGTGGGCGGGCCCGCCGGCATCGCGGCCGTGCTGCTCGTCGGCTACGACTTCCTCGTCGCCGCGGGGTTCGCGCGCCTCCTCGCCGAGCAGCGACCCGCGGAGGCCGGCGATGCCGACCCGCTCGCCGACTTCTTCGCCGACACCGCCGACCTCGGCCCAGCACCCCTGGGATCGCTGCTGCTGGCCGGGTGGCGGAGGGCGCTCGCAGAGTCATCCGCTCGCACTGCCGTCGGTGAGGATGCAGCACCGGTGCGCGCCGCCCTTGCCGCCCTGCTCGGCGGCGTGACCCCCGCGTGAGGCCGCTTCGGGCTCGCCCCGTCAGCCCGACGCGCGACCGATCGTGAGGAGTTCGTCGATCGACGCGATGGTCACGAGCCGCTCCGCCTGGCGCGCCAGCTCCTCGTCGAGGGTGATGAGCGCATCGCCCTGCAGGATGGTCAGCGCGACGTACTCCGCGTCGTACGTCGAGGCCCAGCCCAGCTCATCGGCGACCTTCCACGCACGGCGTCGCAGCACGGCGTCGCCCAGCAGCCTGATCGGGATCTCGGCGATGCGCGCGAGCCGAGCGTTCGCCTCGGCTTCCTGCAGCTCGCCTCGATGCACCGCCTCGTGCAGGGCGTTCAGCACCTGCGAACGCAGCAGGGTGGGCGCCAGGAGCTCGTGGTCGCCGGGTCCCTCGAACTCGTCGGCGACGAGATGGAGCACTGCACTCGCATCGACGATGAACCGGGCCATGCATGCCTCCTCGCGTCGGAGTGCCCCAAGCTACTCCGCGCCGAGCGCCTGGAGAACCCGTTGCACCGAGCCGCCCAGGTTCCACTCCTCGCCGAGGCGCCGCACCTCGGCCGCCTCGACCGCCTCGAGCGGGTGGAGGCGCGCGTCGAACGCCCCGAGCTCGAGGTCGCGCACGACCTCGACCACGGTCGGTGCGACGTCGAGGTAGGCGGCGGCGCCCGTGATGCGGGTGCGCATCGTCGCCGACAACGGCACGGCGGGGTCGCCGGCGGCGGCAACGATCGAGTCGAGGTCGCCGAACTGCTGCAACAGGCTCGCCGCCGTCTTCTCGCCGATGCCGGCGACACCCGGAAGGCCGTCGGACGCGTCGCCCCGCAGCACCGCGAAGTCGGCGTACTGACTGGGGAGCACCCCGTACTTGCCGACGACGGTCACGTCGGTGAGGACCTCGAGCTTGCTCATGCCGCGGGCGGTGTAGATGACGCGCACGTCGCGGGCGTCGTCGACGAGCTGGAACAGGTCGCGATCGCCGGTGACCACGTCGACGGGCATGGCGGCCTGCGTCGCGAGGCTGCCGATGACGTCGTCGGCCTCGTGCCGCGGGGCGCCGATGACGGTGACGTCGAGCGCGGCCAGGATCTCGCGGATCATCGGGATCTGCGCCTCGAGGGGATCGGGCGTCTCCTCCACGTCGGGACCCGCGGGCACGATCTCGGCGACCCGGTGGGCCTTGTAGCTCGGGATGAGCTCGACGCGCCAGTGCGGGCGCCAGTCGTCGTCCCAGCAGGCGACGAGGTGGGTCGGCTCGAACTCGGTCACGAGCCTTGCGATGATGTCGAGCAGCCCACGCACGGCGTTGACGGGCGTGCCGTCGGCGCGCTTCAGCGAGTCGGGCACGCCGTAGAACGCGCGGAAGTAGAGCGAAGCGGTGTCGAGGAGCATCAGACGGTCGGCCACAGGGCGATCCTGTCACGGACCGCCGACGGCGAGCGACTTCTGCGAAACGACGAGCTCGCACGGCGTGGCGAGCAGCGGCTCGAGCTCGGGATAGAGCTCGCGGAGGGGGCCGCGTCGCACCTCGCGGTACCCGATGCGCGCGTACCAGTCGGCCAGGAACCGCTTCGAGGGATGCTGCCACGACGTCGGCACCAGGAGTTCGAGCTGCAGCACGCCGAACCCACGTGCCTCCGCCCAGCGCTCGGCGAACGAGACCAGGGCCCGACCGATGCCGATGCCCCGATGCGCGGGGTCGGCGGCCAGCATCCCGAACTCGGCTGTGCCGGCGTCGAGGGCGTGCACCCTGACGACGCCGACCAGCTCGCCGGCGATGCGGGCGGTGGCGAGTTCCTGCTGCCCGATGAGCTGCGCGATCTCGCGGGCGTCGGTGCGTCGCGCGCCGTCGACCCAGAGCCCGGCCTCGGCGATGACGTACACGCCGTTGATGAGGTCGGCCAACGTCGTGACGAGGGCGACGTCGTCGGCGGATTCCGCGGGCTCGAGATCGATCTCGACGGCGGCATTCGGCGAGGAGGTCATCGCATCATTCTGCCCGTCACGAACCGGTGACCCGCTCAGGACCCGATCACCAGGTCGACGCCGACCAGCCGCAACCCTTCGTAGGCGAAGCCGGCGACGCAGTAGAGCGCGAGCACGGTGCCGAGCATGGCCTCGCGGAGGGACCCGGTGTCGCCGAGCAGCGGCAGGGCGACGCGCCCGCTCGGGAGCCAGATGCGGTTGAGCACGGGAACGGGCCTGAACCGCTCGGGCGGCCGCGGCGCCCATGGCCAGAGCAGGCCGGGGATGCCGCCGGTGGTGAGGAAGTCGCCGGCGAGGTGCGCGGCGAACCCGATCGTGACCGCGAGGGGGAACCACGCGACCTGCTCGGGGGCGACCACGACGATGAACATGCCGAGCAGGGCGCCGAGGAGCCACGCCGCCGCCCAGGTCCGCACGTAGTCCCTGGCCTTGATGCCGAAGCAGGTGAGCACCGCGGTCCCGATGCCGGCGCCGATCGCGATGGAGTCACGGTCGTCGGTGGCGAACGTGAGGAGGGTGAGCGCCCAGGCCGCCGCGGCCACGACGACCACGGCGATGGCGGAATGGGCGCCACGGCGGTGCCCGCCCGAGAGCGTCTCGACCGTGCCGGTCACGAGGCGACCGAGGATCGGCACCGAGTGCGAAATGGTGGCGCTGTGGTGGTCGGCGTCGGGGAGGAGCGCCGCACCGGCGGCCACCGCGGCGCCCGCGAGCACGCCCACGGGGTCGAGGGGATACACCCCGAGCCCGATCAGCGGCATCGTTCCGGTGATCGCGACCCATGCCGCGGCGCCGCTCGTGGCGTGCGTGATGCCCATCATGACGTGCTGCGTGCTCCTGGTCGGCCTTCGACGGCCGATCGGCCGTCGACCAGTCTGCACGCTGCCGGCGACATCCGGCGGAGGCGTGTGGTGCCCGAATTGGGGTGCGCGCCCAGCGGAGGCGCGGGTCTAGGCTGGCGCCGTCGCGCTGCATCGGCGCTGGGGCGGGGGATCGAATGCGACGCATGGGAACGATGGCGTTCGGCGCGCTCGTCGCAACGGCGGCGGTGCTGCTCAGCGGATGCACCGTGGGCGCGGCCGCCCCGTCGGCGACGCCGCTCTCGACCGACCGGCCGGGCTACGGCAACCCGCCGGCCGACGCGGTCGCCGAGGTGACCGACGAACGGGTGGAGGCCGCGATCGACGGGATCCCCGGCCGCATCGACGAGCTGATGGAGACGTCGGGCGTTCCCGGCCTCGCGATCGCGGTCGTGTACGACGGCGAGACGGCCTACTCCGACGGATTCGGCGTGCGCAATCTCGAGACGGAGGAGCCCGTCGACACCGACACCGTGTTCCAGATCGCCTCCATGTCGAAGTCGGTGGGTGCCACGGTCGTCGCGCACGAGGTGGCGGAGGGGGTCGTCTCGTGGGACACGCCGGTCGTCGAGCACCTGCCCGAGTTCGCGCTCGCCGATCCATGGGTCACCGAGCACGTCACGATCGGCGACCTCTACGCCCACCGATCAGGGCTCTACAAGCACGCGGGCGACGAGCTCGAGGACCTCGGGTACGACCGGGCCGAGGTGCTCCAGCGCCTGCGCTACACCCCGTTGTCGCCGTTCCGCTCGACCTACGCCTACGGGAACTACGACATCACCGCCGCGGCCCAGTCCGTCGCGAACGCGGCGGGCGCCGACTGGGCCGACCTCTCCGAGCAGGTGCTCTACGAGCCGCTCGGCATGTCGGCGACGAGCTCGCGGTTCGACGACTTCATGGCGAGCGAGGACCGTGCCGACGGTCACATCCTCGACGGCGACGAGTGGATCGTGACCCCGAGCCAGCGTCAGCCCGACGCGCAGTCGCCCGCGGGCGGCGTGAGCTCGAGCGTCACCGACATGGCGACGTGGCTGTCGATGGTGCTTGCCGCATCGGGTCCGGATGCCGCGGCGAACGAGGTGCTGACGCCCGAGGCGCTCCTGCCGGCCATCACGGCGCAGTCGGTCGCGGGGCCGGCGCAGCTCGGCTACCAGCGCTCGGGCTTCTACGGGCACGGCTTCAACGTCGGCACGACGGCGGGAGGCCTCGCCTCGGTGAGCCACTCGGGGGCCTTCGCGCTCGGCACGGGCACCACGTTCAGCAGCCTGCCCGAGGCCGGACTCGGGGTGGTGGTGCTCACGAACGGCTCCGCCAACGGCCTCGCCGAGTCGGTCGCGGCCGACTTCATGGACCTCGCCCAGTTCGGCGAGATCCGCCAGGACTGGTGGCAGCTCTACTCCGGGCAGCTCGGGTCGCTCGGCGATCCGGTGGGCGAGCTGGTCGGCCAGTCGCCGCCGGYGGATGCCGCGCCGGCCGGTCCGCTCGCGGACTACGCCGGTGACTACGCCAACGAGTACTTCGGCACGGCCCACGTCTCGGTCGTCGGCGACTCGCTCCAGGTGACGGTCGGCCCGGGAACCGTGGTGTGGCCGCTCGAGCACTGGGACGGGGATGTCTTCGTGTTCGAGCCGTTCAGCGAGAACGCGCCGCTCGGCAGTGTGTCGCAGGCGACGTTCGACGGCGGGAACCTCGTGATCGAGCTGCTGGACGAGCACCAGCTGGGCACGTTCACGCGCGCCGGCTGAGCACGCGCGCCGGCTGAGCACCCGCGCCGGTGGGGTGCCGCCGGCGTCAGTCGTCGAAGCCCCGCGCGACGAGCGCCTCGCCGAGGTGCTCGGCGGTGCGCAGCGATCGCACGATGACGGGCACCGCGAGCGCCAGCACGGATCCCTCCGCGCCACGCGCCTTCCGGGCGTCGAGCACCTCGCGCACGAGTTCGGCGAGCAGCGGCACGCAGCGGATGGCGAGTGCGAGCGCCAGTCCGACGCGGTCGGCGTCGATCCAGCGCCGGAACGGTCGCAGCAGCGCCTGCATGGCGTCGAGCGTCGCCGTCACGGGTGTCGTGAGCGTGTAGAGGGCAGCGAGCGCCACGGCGAGCACGAGCCGGGTGCCCATCACCGCGGCGGCCTCCCAGCCGTTGAAGACGACCTGCAGCGGCACCGTGAACACGAGCACCCAGAGGATGGGCACCACCTGTCGCCATGCGAGCGCGAACGGCACCCGGGCCGCGGCGAAGAGCACCACGACGAGCACGGATGCCGCGCCGAGCCACCACGGCGACGCCGTCAGCGCGATCGCGGTGACGAGTACGGCGAGCACTCCGAGCTTCACGAGGGCGGGGCACCGGTGCACGAACGAGGTGCCCGGATGGAAGACGCCGATCATCGCGGTCCCCTCATCCGATGAGGGCCCGGTAGGCGTCGAGCGCGGCGCGCGGCACATCGTCGGCGACGACCCGGCCGGCCTCCATGACGACGACGCGATCGAACGACTCGAGCAGGTCGAGCTGGTGGCTCACCACGATGAGCTGCTGGTGGAGCGTCTCGAAGTGCTCGGCGATGCGCCGGGCGTTGCGGGCGTCCAGAAGCGTCGTCGGCTCGTCCGCCACGACGACGGCGGGCTCGGCGACGAGTACCGACGCGATGGCGAGCAGCTGCTTCTGCCCGCCCGAGAGGCGATGYGCGGGGCGGTCGGCGAGGTCGGTGATCCCGGCACGCTCGAGGGCCGCATCGACGCGCGCCGCGGCATCCGAGGGCTCGAGCCGGTGGCGCCGCAGGGTGAACGCGACGTCCTCGCGCACGGTGGGCATCACGATCTGGTTGTCGGCGTTCGTGAACACGAAGCCGACCCGGCGCCGCACCTCGCGGCCCTGCCGGCGCACGTCGAGCCCGTCCACGACGACCCGGCCCGTCGACGGCGTCACGAGCCCGTTGATCATGCGCGCCAGCGTCGACTTGCCCGAGCCGTTGGCCCCGACGATGCCGATCCGGSGCTCGCGCAGCACGAGCGACACGTCGTCGACGACACGCTCGGCGCCGAAGTCGTGGCTCACCCGCTCGAAGATGATCTCGCTCATGCGACCCGCTCCACGATCATCGCGATGCCCTGCCCGCCGCCGATCGAGCAGGCGGCGAGGCCGGGGCGCGCGTCGTCGGCGGCCGCCATCCGCGCGGCGAGCCGCACGAGCAGTACGGCACCGGATGCCCCCCACGGATGCCCCAGGGCGATCGCGCCGCCGTCGGCCGAGACGAGCTCCTCGTCGAGGCCGAGGTCGTCGCTCACGGCGAGCACCTGGGCGGCGAACGCCTCGGTGATCTCCACGAACCCGAGGTCGGCGATGGTCACGCCCGCGCGCTCGAGGGCGGCCCGTGCTGCCGGCGC
>NZ_JBFUCL010000150.1:0-8562 GCF_056405255.1 Agromyces sp. P1_H4
GTCGCCAGGTGCACACGATCACGACCTGGAAGCAGATGACCTCGAGGATCCCGAGGGCCAGCAGCAGCCACGGGATGCCGCCGAGCTCGGGATTCTCGGCGGCCATGTGCGTGAACTGCCCTGGGATGCTCAGGAACTGCGCCATCACGAGACCGGCGAAGACGATGACGAGCAGCACACGAAGGGGGAGTACGACACGATCGAGGTTGCGCATGCATCGACTTTCGCTCAGTATCTATCGTTTGTCAATCGCTCAAGACAACGCTCCGTACAGTTCGATCGGTCAGGAACGGAGAAGCAGCCGGCTCCACCCGACCCGTAGCGTGGCAGCCATGAGCCTCATCATCCACGCGAGCTTCCTCTCGCACGACGACCCCGCACGGGCGCTGGCGTTCTACCGCGACCTGCTCGGATTCGAGGTGCGCGGTGACGTCGGCTACGACGGGAAGCGCTGGATCACCGTCGGACCGATCGAGCAGCCCGACACGTCCATCGTGCTGGAGCCGGCCGCCGCCGCACCGGGCCTGACCGAGGAGGAGCGCGAGACGATCGCCGCCATGATGGCCAAGGGCACGTACGGCGGCCTGCTCCTGGCATCCGCCGATCTCGATGCGACCTTCGAGCGCCTGAGGCAAGCCGGCGTCGAGATCGCGCAGGAACCGACCGACCAGCCCTACGGACAGCGCGACTGCGCCGTGCGCGACCCTGCAGGCAACCTGATCAGGATCCAGGAGCTGCGATGACCGTGGACCACGCCTCGCGTCGGTCGGAACTGGTTGAATYGTGGAAGGCCACGCCGGGCATCCGGGCGCATCGCCGCGCCCAGTGGAGGGAGACAGATGAGCACGACCACGACCGCGACGCACCTCACGAATGGCGAGGGCCGCGTCGCCGACAGCCATGACCTGATTCGCGTGCAGGGTGCTCGGGTGAACAACCTGAAGGACGTGAGCGTCGAGATCCCGAAGCGTCGCCTGACCGTGTTCACCGGGGTGTCGGGCTCAGGCAAGAGCTCACTCGTGTTCGGCACGATCGCCGCCGAGTCCCAGCGCATGATCAACGAGACCTACAGCGCGTTCGTGCAGGGTTTCATGCCGACGCTCTCGCGCCCCGACGTCGACGTGCTGGAGGGGCTCACCACGGCCATCATCGTCGACCAGGAGCGCATGGGTGCGAATGCGCGCTCCACGGTGGGCACCGTCACCGACGCCAACGCGATGCTGCGCATCCTCTTCAGCCGGCTCGGCCAGCCGCACATCGGGTCGCCGCAGGCGTTCTCGTTCAACATCCCCAGCGTGCAGGGGAGTGGCGCGATCACCATCGACCGCGGCGAGAGCACGACGATCTCGCGCGACTTCAGCCAGATCGGCGGCATGTGCCCGAGGTGCGAGGGCATGGGAACGGTCTCCGACATCGACCTCACGCAGATCTACGACGAGACCAAGTCGCTCGCCGGGGGAGCGATCACCGTTCCCGGCTACACGGCCGACGGCTGGTCGGTGCGCATCTTCTCGGAGTCCGGCTTCTTCGACCCCGACAAGCCGATCCGCGACTACACCGAGTCCGAGCTGCACGACTTCCTCTACCGCGAGCCGGGCAAGGTGAAGGTCAACGGCATCAACCTCACCTACGAGGGGCTCGTGTCGAAGCTGCAGAAGTCGATGCTGTCGAAGGACGTCGACGCGATGCAGCCGCACATCCGCGCGTTCGTCCAGCGTGCCGTGACCTTCACCGCCTGTCCCGAGTGCGGCGGCACCCGGCTCAGCGAGGGTGCCCGCGCGTCGAAGATCGACGGCATCAGCATCGCGGATGCCTGTGCGATGCAGATCAGCGACCTCGCCGCGTGGGTGCGGGGCCTCGACCAGCCCTCCGTCGCACCACTCCTCGCCGGACTGCAGCAGAACCTCGATTCGTTCGTGGACATCGGCCTGGGCTACCTCTCGCTCGACCGGCCCTCGGGCACGCTGTCAGGCGGCGAGGCGCAGCGCACGAAGATGATCCGCCATCTCGGGTCGTCGCTGACGGATGTCACCTACGTCTTCGACGAGCCCACGATCGGCCTGCACCCGCACGACATCCAGCGGATGAACCGACTCCTGCAGCAGCTTCGCGACAAGGGCAACACCGTGCTGGTCGTGGAGCACAAGCCCGAGGCGATCGCGATCGCCGATCACGTCGTCGACCTCGGTCCGCGCGCCGGGTCCGCCGGAGGAGAGATCGTCTTCGAGGGCACGGTGGACGACCTGCGGGCGAGCGACACACTCACGGGGCGGCACCTGGACGATCGGGCGTCGGTCAAGGGGGAGGTGCGAACGCCGAACGGCGCATTGGAGATTCGGGGCGCGTCGGAGAACAACCTCCACGAGGTCGACGTGGATGTCCCGTTGGGCGTGCTCGTCGTCGTGACGGGGGTGGCAGGATCGGGCAAGAGCTCGCTCATCCACGGATCGGTGGCTCCACGCGACGGCGTCGTCTCCATCGACCAGGCCGCGATCCGCGGGTCTCGTCGCAGCAACCCGGCCACGTACACCGGCCTGCTCGAGCCGATCCGCAAGGCGTTCGCGAAGGCCAACGGCGTCAAGCCGGCGCTGTTCAGCGCGAACTCCGAGGGCGCCTGCCCGAACTGCAACGGGGCCGGGGTCATCTACACGGACCTCGGCATGATGGCCACGGTCGAATCACCGTGCGAGGTCTGCGAGGGACGGCGCTTCGACACCTCGGTGCTGGAGTACAAGCTCGGCGGTCGCGACATCAGCGAGGTCCTCGGCATGTCCGTCGCCGACGCCGAGTCGTTCTTCAGCGCGGGGGAGTCGCGCCTTCCCGCCGCGCACGCGATCCTGAAACGGCTCGGCGACGTCGGGCTCGGCTACCTCACCATCGGCCAGCCGCTCACGACCCTGTCGGGTGGTGAGCGCCAACGGCTCAAGCTGGCGACCCACATGGCGGAGCAGGGCGGCGTGTACGTGCTCGATGAGCCGACCACGGGCCTGCACCTGGCCGATGTCGAACAACTGCTCGGGCTGCTCGACCGCCTCGTCGATGCCGGCAAGTCGGTCATCGTCATCGAGCACCACCAGGCGGTCATGGCCCACGCCGACTGGATCATCGACCTGGGACCGGGAGCCGGGCACGACGGCGGTCGCGTCGTGTTCGAGGGCACCCCCGCCGAGCTCGTGGCGGCGCGATCGACGCTCACCGGCGAGCACCTGGCAACGTACGTCGGCTCCTGACGAGCGGGCGGTCGCTCGCGCGGATGGGCTCGGCTCGCTGACGTCGTTCACCAACTTCAGGCTTGACTTATATAAGCACAGACGCAAGAATCGACGCATGCACGCGCTCGATGTCCTGGGGGATCCAGTGCGCCGCCGCATCCTCGAGCTGCTCGCCGACGGCGAGGCCCCGGCCGGCCGCATCGGCGCGATGATCAGCGAGGAGTTCGGCATCAGCCAGCCGGCGGTGTCGCAGCACCTTCGGGTGCTGCGCGAACAGGGCTTCGCCACCGTCCGGGCGGAGGGCACCCGACGGCTCTACGCCGTCGACGCAGACRGGCTCCAGCAGGTGAACGCCTGGCTGACTCCGTTCGAGCGCTACTGGCGCGGGCCGTTGGCGGCCCTCGGAACGGAACTCGCCCGCGGCCGACGCGAGCAACGCCTGGGCGGCGGAGACCCCGGGCCGGGTGAAGCCGGGGATCCAAGCGATCCAGCACCACGAGATGAGGAGCAATGATGGTTGACGTTCGTTCGCAGGTCGAGGCCGTGACGCGCACCCTGCGCACCGCCACGGTCGACGGTGCGGCATCGCGGATCCAGACGATCGCCCAGGACTATCCCGCCGGCATTGATGACGTCTGGGAGGCGACCACGACACCCGATCGGATCGCACGCTGGTTCCTGCCCGTCTCGGGCGACCTTCAGCTCGGTGGTCGGTACCAGCTCACGGGCAACGCGAGCGGTGAGGTCCTCGAGTGCACGCCACCCTCCGACGGAAGTGCGAGCTATCGCGTCACGTGGGAGTTCGGCGGAGGCGTCTCCTGGGTGACCGTCCGGCTCACGTCGCTGGGATCTGACCGCACCAGGTTCGAGCTCGATCACGTCGCACGAGCCGCCGAGCTGCCGGCCGGCATGTGGGAGACGTACGGGCCGGGTGCCACTGGCGTCGGCTGGGATCAGGCGCTGCTCGGCCTGGCGCTGCACCTCGGCGCGCTGGACGGCCGGATCTCACCCGGGGAGGGCGAGCAGTGGGCGCTGTCCGCCGAGGGCAACGCGTTCAGCCGAGCCGCAGCGGACCGCTGGGCCGACGCGCACGTCGCCGACGGCGCAGATCCCGACGACGCCGCTCGCGCGGCTGACGCGACGTTCGCGTTCTATACCGGGCAGACGCCTGGTGCCTGACGGGACCCAAGCAGTCGCGCCGAGCCCGGCCATTGCGTCCGGCTCGTCACCCCTTCCACCAGGCATCGCCGTGCGCCGATAATGCACATTATGTCGGTTTGAGTTTCGGGAACCATGCGTGGCCCCCCTGCAGCATCCGCATCCGGGGCTCGGCGGTGTCAGTGCTTCTGCAGTTCCTCGGCGAGCATCACGAGAATGCCGCTCGGACCGCGCAGGTACGTGAGCTTGTAGACGTCCTGATACGTGGCCACGCCGCGCAGCGGGTGGCAACCGTGTCGCGCGGCGATCGCGAGGGCCTCGTCCAGGTCATCGACGGAGAAGGCGACGCGATGCATGCCGATCTCGTTCGGACGTGTCGGCTCCGTCTCGATCGCCTCGGGATGGAGGTACTCGAAGAGCTCGAGCTGGCCATGACCGTCGGGCGTGTTGAGCACGGCGATCTTGGCGTGATTGCCATCGAGCCCCACGGCGGTGTCGGTCCATTCCCCGCTCACCGTGTCGCGGCCGACCACCGTCAGGCCCAGGTCGGTGAAGAAGGCGATGGTCGCCTCGAGGTCGCGCACGGCGATCCCGACATTCTCGAGCTTGATGGGCATGCCTGCATGCTATCGACCCGCACCGACACGCGACTCGAGCCGGCCGGAGGCGACTTTCCTGAGAGTTTGCTGAAGACGATGGGGCGCTGCTCCCCCGGGCCAGCGCGGGCGCCGGACATACGAAGCCGAGCACACGAAAGGGAGGCCGTCTCGACCTCCCGCTTTCAGGATATCGGAGCGAGGGGGCCTTGCCGCAAGGGCCCCCTGATGGCGCACAATGGACGGCCGTCCCGACACCCACTCGAGGAGCCGTCCTGACCACCAGCGTGTTCGACCTTCCGCCCCGACTCGCCGACAAGGCGCAGCCCACCTTGATCGCCGCCGACGAACAGCACTTCGCGGCCATCGCGACGACCCTGGAACGCTCCATCGTCGACGTCTCGACCAGGCTTGAACGCGTCCGCCAGTCACCGGGCGGTCGCGGACAGGCTGCGATGGACCGCGACCTCGAGATCCACCACCTCACCGCGCGCTTGCGCACCCTGCGCCGCTATGGACTGGACCTCTGCCTCGGCCGCATGGATCCCGACGGCGAAGACGCGCTCTACATCGGTCGCCTGGGCCTCGTCGACGAGGACGGGCGCCGCCTGCTCCTCGACTGGCGCTCCCCCGCCGCCGAGCCCTTCTTCGGCGCCACGCACGGAGATGCGATGGGGCTCTCGAGCCGGCGACGCTACCGCTGGACCCGGGGCCGGATCACCGACTACTGGGACGAGGTGTTCACGACGGAAGGGTTCGAGGGCCACCGCGCTGCGCTCGACGACCAATCCGCGTTCATCGCCACCCTCGGCGGAACGCGCTCCGACCGCATGCGCGACGTGCTGGCGACCATCCAGGCCGACCAGGACGCCATCATCCGAGCCGGTTCCCGTGGCGCGCTCGTCGTCGATGGCGGACCGGGCACCGGGAAGACGGTCGTCGCGCTGCACCGAACGGCGTACCTGCTCTACTCCGACCCGCGGCTCGGACACCGCCGCGGTGGTGTGCTGTTCGTCGGGCCGCACCAGCCCTACCTCGACTACGTCGCCGATGTGCTGCCGAGCCTCGGTGAGGAGGGCGTGCAGAGCTGCACGCTGCGCGATCTCGTTCCCGAGGGCCCCGGAGCAGGCCGCGAGTCGGACCCGGCTGTCGCACGCCTCAAGGCGTCGGCACGGCTGGTGGAGGCCGTCACGGCCGCCGTCGCGCACTACGAGCGGCCGCCGGCGGGAGGGATGACGGTCGAGACGCCCTGGGCGGATGTCTGGCTCGACCCCGACGACTGGGCCCAGGCGTTCGACGCCCGCGAGCCCGCGACTCCGCACAACGAGGCGCGCGAGGAGGTCTGGGAGGCGCTCATCGCAATCCTCATGGACAACCACGACGAGGACATGGCAGATACCCGCCTGCGCAGCGCACTCGAACAGAACACCGACCTGCGCGCAGCGTTCACTCGCGCGTGGCCGCTGCTCGACCCCGCCGGGGTCATCGGCGACCTGTGGTCGGTTCCCGCCTATCTGGCGGCGTGCGCACCGTGGCTCTCCCCCGCCGAGATCCGGATGCTCCGACGCGACGACGCCCGCGCCTGGACCGTCTCCGACCTGCCGCTCCTGGATGCCGCGCGGCAGCGGATCGGGGACCCCGAGGCATCACGTCGGAGACGTCGTGACGAGGCGGCCCTCGCGTCGCATCGGGAGGTCATGGATCGCGTCGTCGACGACCTCATCGCATCGGACGACTCGGCATTGGGCGTCATGAAGATGCTCAGCGGGCAGGACGCGCAGGTCACGCTGGTCGAAGAGGCCGTGCAGGTGACACGCGATCACGACATGCTCGCCGGGCCGTTCGCGCACATCGTGATCGACGAGGCACAGGAGCTGACGGATGCCGAGTGGCAGATGCTGCTCTCGCGCTGCCCGTCTCGCAGCTTCACCATCGTCGGCGATCGCGCCCAGGCCAGGCACGGCTTCAGCGAGAGCTGGCGACAACGGCTCGAGCGGGTGGGCTTCCAACGGATCGACCTCGCGAGCCTCGCGATCAACTACCGCACGCCCGAGGAGGTGATGGCCGAGGCCGAGCCGGTCATCCGCGCCGCCCTTCGCGACGCGAACGTGCCGACGTCGATCCGCAGCAGCGGGCTCCCGGTGCTGCACGGCGCGGTCACCGAGCTCGACGCCATCCTCGCGACGTGGCTCGCGACCCACGACGACGGCGTCGTGTGCGTGATCGCCGCGAGCGACGCGCCTCTCGATGTGACCGGCATCACACCGGAGTCCGCCACCCGGGTTCGTCGGCTCACACCCGAACTGTCGAAGGGGCTGGAGTTCGACCTCGTGGTCCTGCTCGATCCCGATGGGTTCGGCGACGGCATCGARGGCGCCGTCGACCGGTATGTCGCCATGACGAGGGCGACGCAGCAGCTCGTGGTGCTCTCCCCCGGCTGAGCGGTTCGTCAGAGCTGCTCGGCGCGCTCCTCGCGGAGGTCGCGTTCCTGCGCCTCGCGCTCCTCGTACTTCTCCAGTCGCCGCCCGGTGGCCGGCATGCCGAGTTCGTTGAGCGGCCCCTCCACCTCGTGCTCGGGCAGGCGTTCATCCGTCGGGCAGAGCAGCACGGTGTTCGCGGTCGAGTGGTCGATGACATGCTCGAACATCGGGCGCCCGCAGAGCGGGCAGGGCTTCTGGTCCTCTGGCATCGCGGATGTCTCCTCGTCGGCGGGCATGAGCGGCGAGACGAACGCGGGCCCGAGGACCCGGTCGACGCGGTCGAAGAACCTGGTGAACGAATTGCCCTGTGGCGGGCTCGCCTCCTCGCGTGCCATGCGCCCGATGGTACGCCCGCTGGTCGCGCGTGCACCAGACCCGCTTCCGCGCGTCATAGTCTGATCGGATGGAGAAGGATGCCACTCGTCGCCCGGTCACGATCGTCACGGGCGCCAGCCGCGGCATCGGAGCGGCGATCGCCGAGCGACTCGCGCATGACGGGCACGATCTCGTGCTGACGTACCGTGACCGCGAGGAGGATGCCCTCCATGTCGTGCGCGCGTGCGAGGCATCCGGCTCCCGGGTGCTGCTGCTGCAGGTGGACCTGGCCGACCTCGACGCCGCGGCGACGGTGGTGCCGTCAGCCGTGGAGCGATTCGGCACCGTGACCGGCCTCGTGAACAATGCCGGGATCACGGGACTGATCGGCGGGTTCCTCGACGCGGCGATCGAGGAATCCGAGCTGGTGTTCCGGGTCAACGTACTGGCGCCCATCGTGCTCACGCGCGCCGCGATCGCCCACATGGCGACGGACCGCGGTGGTGCGGGCGGCTGCATCGTGAACATCTCCTCGGGCGCGGCGACCACCGGATCGCCGAACACCTACATCCCCTACGCGATGAGCAAGGCGGCGCTCAACGTGCTGACGATGGGAGCGTCGAAGGAGTTCGGGCCGGTCGGGGTCCGCGTCAACACCGTGTCGCCCGGCACGACACGCACCGAGATCCACGCTGCGGCCGGCCGCCCGAACGCCCCCGACGAGCGCGCCCCCGGCATCCCCATGCGGCGACCCGGCGAGGCGCATGAGGTCGCCGGGGCTGCGGCCTACCTGTTCGCGCC
>NZ_JBFUCL010000151.1:0-8537 GCF_056405255.1 Agromyces sp. P1_H4
GCGCATGTCGAGCGGCCCTGCCATCCAGCACGCCGGCGACCTCGCGGCCATCCTGAGCTCGCTGGTGCCCGGCGAGGTGCTCTTCATCGACGAGATCCACCGCATGGCGCGTTCGGCCGAGGAGATGCTCTACCTCGCCATGGAGGACTTCCGCATCGACATCATGGTCGGCAAGGGAGCCGGTGCCACGTCGGTTCCGCTCGACCTCGCGCCCTTCACGCTCGTCGGTGCGACCACCCGGGCGGGCCTCCTGCCCAACCCGCTGCGCGACCGCTTCGGGTTCACCGCGCACCTCGAGTTCTACGACGAGGCCGAGCTCGAGCAGGTGCTTGCCCGAGCCGCGTCGCTGCTCGGCCTGGCGATCGACCGCGAGGCGATCGCCGAGATCGCGGGCCGGTGCCGCGGCACCCCTCGCATCGCCAACCGCCTGCTGCGCCGCGTCCGCGACTTCGCGCTCGTGCACGGCGGCGACGCGGATGTCACGGCGGTCCGCGCCGCGCTCGACCTCTACGACGTCGACGCACTCGGCCTCGACCGACTCGACCGCGCGGTCATGATGATCATCCTGACGCGGTTCGGCGGCGGCCCGGTCGGACTCAACACGCTCGCCGTCTCGGTGGGCGAGGAGTCCGAGACGATCGAGGCCGTGGTCGAGCCGTTCCTGGTGCGCATCGGGCTCATCACGCGTACGCCGCGCGGCCGGGTCGCGACCCCATCGGCGTGGCGGCATTTCGGGCTGGCACCGGGCGCTCCCGAGGGCGCAGCCACCCTCCCGATCGATGACCTATAATCCTTTGAGGCTTGGTCCTCAACGCCGTCGACTCCGTGCGGCCCGCCGCACACCGGAAGGTTCCCTCCCCTCATGACGTTCGATCCGTTCACCATCATCATGCTCGCCGTCCTGGCGGTGCTGATCTTCTTCATGTTCCGCAACTCGCGCAAGCGGCAGGCCGATGCGCGGGAGCTGCAGTCGAAGGTCACGGCGGGCGCGAAGGTGATGACCAACTTCGGCGTCTACGGCACCATCCTCTCGATCGACGAAGACGAGAACCAGGTCCTCCTCGAGACCTCGCCCGGCACCGTGCTGACCGTCCACCGCCAGACGATCGCCCGCGTGGTCGAGCCGGCAGCGGTCGCCCCCGTCACCGAGGTCGGCGGCTCCGCACTCGAGGGCCAGCCGGAGTTCGGTGAGCGCGTCGACGACGTGACCACCGACGAGACGCCCGACACCAAGAAGTCGGACGACTAAGACTCCCGAACCAAGCTCGGTCCGCGCGCTGTCGCGCGGGCTCTTGCAGAGAAAGCAGAACCTGTGGCTGCACCATCCAAGCGGTCATCCCGGCCGACCCCCGTTCGCAAGGCCTGGAGATCGCTCACCTGGCTCGGCGTGATCATCGTCGGGCTGTTCGCGATCAACGCGGCCGGCGTGATGTGGGGCGGCGGGTCCTGGACCCCCAAGCTCGCGCTCGACCTCGAGGGCGGCACGCAGATCATCCTCGAGCCCAAGGTCGAGTCTGGCGCCTCCGTCTCGCAGGAGCAGCTCGACCAGGCGGTCTCGATCATCCGCCAGCGTGTCGACGCGTCGGGTGTCGCCGAGGCCGAGATCAACACCGAGGGGTCGAACGTCGTCGTCCGCATCCCGGGTGAGCTCGACGAGCAGACCCGCGACCGCATCGAGTCCTCGGCCAAGCTCGAGCTGCGCGCCGTGCTGCTCGCGGATGCCGCGACGAACCAGGCGATCGACTCGACCGAGTCCCCGGCCCCGACCGAACCGGCCGAGGAGCTCGAGTCCACTCCGACCACCGAGCCGACGGACGGCAGCGACCCGGCGTGGGTCACCCCGGCGCTCCAGGACCAGTTCGACAACTTCGACTGCTCGAGCCTCGACGACGCCGCGGCGAACGTCGCTCCGGCCGACGAACCGCTCGTCACCTGCGACGTCAGCCGAACGGCGAAGTACCTGCTCGGCCCGGTCGAGGCGAGTGGCGAGAACATCGTCAACGCGACCAACGGCATGGTCACCACGCAGACTGGTGCCAGCACCGGTCAGTGGGCAGTGAACATCCAGTTCGACCAGAAGGGCACCGAGGACTTCGGCGCGGTCAGCACCCGTCTCTTCGGGCTGCAGGGCCAGTCGCCGCGCGACCAGTTCGCGTTCGTCCTCGACGGCGCCGTGTTGACGGCTCCCCAGATGAACGGCGCCATCACCGATGGTCGCCCGCAGATCACCGGGAGCTTCACGCAGGAGTCGTCCAAGTCGCTCGCCGACCAGCTGAAGTTCGGCGCCCTGCCGCTCAGCTTCACCGTGCAGTCCTCCGACACGATCTCGGCGACGCTCGGCACCTCGCAGCTCCAGTCGGGCCTCATCGCGGGGCTCATCGGCCTCATCCTGGTCGTGATCTACACACTGTTCCAATACCGGGCGCTCGGCTCGGTGACCATCGCGTCCCTGGCGATCGTCGGCCTGATCACCTACCTGGCGATCACGATCCTGTCGTGGCGTGAGGGGTACCGCCTCTCGCTCGCGGGCATCGCGGGCCTCATCGTCGCGATCGGATTCACGGCCGACTCGTTCATCGTGTACTTCGAACGCGTCCGCGACGAATTGCGCGACGGCCGCCCACTCGTCGGCGCCGTCGAGGCGGGCTGGAAGCGCGCCTTCCGCACGATCCTCGCGTCGAAGGGCGTCAACCTGCTCGCGGCCGTGGTGCTGTTCGTCCTCGCCGTCGGCAGCGTGAAGGGCTTCGCCTACACCCTCGGCCTCACGACGATCATCGACGTCCTCGTCGTGATCCTGTTCACCCACCCGATGCTGCAGCTGCTCGCGCAGACACGGTTCTTCTCCAGCGGCAATCCGTGGTCGGGCCTCGACCCGAACGCGCTCGGGGCGGTCTACCGCGGCCGTGCGGAGTTCCGCAAGCCCGTCGCCGTGCCCGCGGGCAAGGTCGCCTCGAGCGCACGAGAGGCGCAGAAGCGCCAGACCATCGCAGAACGCAAGGCCACCGCAGGCGTCGGCAGCGGCTCGAGCGAAGGCAAGGAGTCCTGATGGCCAACCGGCTCACCACATTCGGCAACGACCTCTACACGGGCAAGCGCTCGTTCAACTTCGTCGGCGGCCGCAAGAAGTGGTACGCCATCGCCGGCGTGCTGATCATCCTCACGGTGCTGATCCCGGTGCTCCGCGGCGTCAACTTCAGCATCGAGTTCCGCGGCGGATCGCAGTTCCAGATCGCCGGCATCGAGAACGCCGAGCCGCAGCCGGCCATCGATGCCGTGGCATCCGTCGTCCCCGACGCCGATGCGCACGTCACGATCGTCGGCGGCACGGGCGTGCGCGTCCAGACCGACCAGCTCGAGCAGGCAGACTCGCTCGCCGTCGCCAACGCCCTGGCGGAGGCCTACGACGTCCCGGTGTCCGAGGTGACGTCGTCGTTCATCGGTCCGAGCTGGGGTGCGGATGTCACGAGGCAGGCGCTCCTCGGCCTCGGCGCGTTCCTGCTCCTCGCCGGCATCATCATGGCCCTGTACTTCCGCACCTGGAAGATGTCGCTCGCGGCCATCCTCGCCCTGATCGGCGACCTGATCGTCACCGTCGGGCTCTATGCGGCGGTCGGCTTCGAGATCAGCCCGGCGGCCACCATCGGCATCCTGACGATCCTGAGTTACTCGCTGTACGACACCGTCGTGGTGTTCGACAAGATCCGCGAGAACACGACCGAAGACGGACAGGAGTCCCGCCGCACGTTCGCGGAGTCGGTGAACCTCGCGGTGAACCAGACCCTGGTGCGCTCGATCAACACGAGCGTGGTGGCGGCGCTACCGGTCGCGGCGATCCTCTTCATCGGCGCCGGCGTGCTCGGCGCGGACACCCTGCGCGACATCTCGCTCGCCCTGCTCATCGGCATCCTCGTCGGCACCTGGTCGACCGTGTTCATCGCCGCGCCGCTGTACTCGCAGCTGCGCGAGGGCGAGCCGGCGATCCATCGACACGACCAGAAGGTGCTGAAGGAGCGCGAGCGCGCAGCGGCCGTCGTCCGCGACGCCGAGGCGCTGCCCACGGCGTGATGTTCGCCTCAGGCGAGAGTGGCACGGAAGACCTCGCAGAGCGGCGATAATTGAGTTCTGGAGGTGCGCGCATGACCGAAGCGGGAGTCAACTCGACCGCTTCGCTGCGCCGCCTGGTTCCTCGGATCTTCTCGAAGGCGCAGCCGTCGGGTGCTGTCGAGACCCTCATGCGCACGGTGCGGATGCACCATCCGAAGGCCGATCTCGGGCTGATCGAGCGGGCGTACACCGTCGCCGAGCGCGCCCACGAGGGTCAGAAGCGCAAGAGCGGCGAGCCGTACATCACCCATCCGATCGCCGTCGCGCAGATCCTCGCCGACCTCGGCATCGGCTCGAAGACGGTCGCCGCGGCACTGCTGCACGACACGGTCGAAGACACGGCGTACACGCTCGACCAGGTCCGCGCCGACTTCGGTGACGAGATCGCGATGCTCGTCGACGGGGTCACCAAGCTCGACAAGGTGAAGTACGGCGACTCGACCCAGGCCGAGACGGTCCGCAAGATGATCGTCGCGATGTCGAAGGATATCCGCGTCCTCATCATCAAACTGGCCGACCGGCTCCACAACGCCCGCACCTGGGGGTTCGTGCCGGCCGCGTCCGCCTCGCGCAAGGCCACCGAGACCCTCGAGATCTACGCGCCGTTGGCCCATCGGCTCGGCATCCAGGCGATCAAGTGGGAGCTCGAGGACCTCTCGTTCGCCGTGCTGTACCCGAAGCTCTACGCCGAGATCGAGAGTCTCGTGCGCCAGCGCACTCCGCAGCGCGAGGAGTTCGTGCAGAACGTCATCGACCTCGTCGGTGAAGACCTCAAGGCCTCCAAGATCCGCGGCAAGGTCATGGGCCGGCCGAAGCAGTACTACTCGATCTACCAGAAGATGATCGTGCGCGGACGCGACTTCGATGAGATCTACGACCTCGTCGGCATCCGGGTGCTCGTGAACTCGGTGCGCGACTGCTATGCGGTCCTGGGCTCCATCCACGCACGGTGGACGCCGCTGCCCGGCCGGTTCAAGGACTACATCGCCACGCCCAAGTTCAACCTCTACCAGTCGTTGCACACGACCGTCATCGGTCCCAAGGGTCGTGCGGTCGAGATCCAGATCCGCACCCACGACATGCACCAGCGCGCGGAGTACGGTGTCGCGGCGCACTGGAAGTACAAGGAGCGGATGAACTCGGGGCGCACCACCGACGCCCAGAACGCCAACGACACCGACATGGCGTGGCTCGCGCACATCTCCGACTGGCAGGCCGAGACGGCCGATCCGGGGGAGTTCCTCGACTCGCTCCGCTTCGAGATCGGCGCGAAGGAGGTCTACGTCTTCACGCCGAAGGGCCGGGTGATCGGGCTCCCGTCGGGTGCGACCCCCGTGGACTTCGCCTACGCGGTGCACACCGAGGTGGGGCACCGCACCATGGGCGCGAAGGTCAACGGCCGCCTCGTGCCGCTCGAGAGCGAGCTCTCCAGCGGCGACGTCGTCGAGGTGTTCACGTCGAAGAACCCCGACTCCGGTCCGAGCAAGGACTGGCTGACCTTCGTCAAGAGCCCTCGCGCCCGCAACAAGATCCGCCAGTGGTTCACCAAGGAGCGCCGCGACGAGGCCATCGAGCAGGGCCGC
Organism: Agromyces sp. P1_H4; assembly: GCF_056405255.1. Classification (NCBI taxonomy): domain Bacteria; kingdom Bacillati; phylum Actinomycetota; class Actinomycetes; order Micrococcales; family Microbacteriaceae; genus Agromyces; species Agromyces sp. P1_H4. The sequence goes on from NZ_JBFUCL010000151.1 coordinate 5,688, forward strand.
GACGCGATCGCCCGCGCGATGCGCAAGCAGAACCTCCCGCTCCAGAAGCTCATGAGCCAGGAGTCGTTCGCCGAGGTGGCCGCCCAGCTGCGGTACGACGACGTCTCCTCGCTGTACGCCGCGGTCGGAGAGGGACACGTCTCGACGCAGTCGGTGCTCGAGAAGGTCGTCGCCCTCGTGCGCGACGTCGACGAGGGGGACGAGCCCGACCTGCCCATCCCGGTGCGGTCGCGCCCACTGCCGCGGAACTCCGACTCGGGCGTGCTGGTGCGCGGTGCGCCCGACATCCTCGTGAAGCTCGCGCGCTGCTGCACGCCCGTGCCGGGCGACGAGATCGTCGGCTTCATCACCCGCGGCTCGGGCGTCTCGGTGCACCAGGCCAACTGCCACAACGTGCAGTCCCTCATGAACGAGCCCGAGCGCATGATCGACGTGGAATGGGCGCCGAGTTCCAAGAGCCTCTTCCTCGTGCAGATCCAGATCGAGGCGCTCGACCGGGCCGGCCTGCTGTCGGACGTCACCCGTGTGCTCTCCGAGCACCACGTGAACATCCTCTCGGCCAACGTGTCCACTTCGACCGATCGGCTCGCGCTCAGCCGGTTCGTGTTCGAGATGGGGGACACGACCCACCTCGACCGGGTCCTCAATGCGGTCCGTCGCATCGATGCGGTGTACGACGTCTATCGCGTGAGCGACGGCTGACCCACCGGAGCACCGGCCACGACCGGTCGGACGCGAGCAGCGGACGCTCCGAGGCAGGCCTCGACGCGACCGAGACGCGCCAGCGCGGCTGAGCGGTAGGGCATCCGGACCGCCGCCTGAAGCTTCGCTGCCAGCTCGTCGAGGAGCGCCCGGCGTGTCTCGAAGAGGGCCGCGGTGACCTCGACGGACGCGTCGTCGGGGAGGCCCGGGTCGCGGAGCAGGTCGAAGCCGGTGCGCACGACCGACGTGCACCGCACGCCACCGAGTCGGATGACCTCACCGTCGTCGATGCGGACCTCGCGGACCGTGGCCCGTCGCTCGGCGAGCACCGCGATGCGCGCGCTCAGGGGCACGCAGAACTGGGCGATCGAGGGCGGAACGTCGACGGCCCCGTGGACCCAGGCGGCTGAGAGGCGCTCGATGATCAGCGCACGGGGAACACGCAAGGCGAGGGCGGCCGCTCGGAACTCGGGTAGGTCGGGCTCGTCGACCGGTGCCCATCCGTCGTCGATCGCGAACAGCTCGCCGTCGAGCCGTGCGGCGCACAGCTCAGCGAGGGGCAGATGGTCGGTGCCGAGCACCGCGGGAAGCCTGGCCATGACGCCCATGCTGCGGCATCCGGCACCGCGCGATCGACCAGGACCGTCATCTGTGGAGAACGCGCGCCCCGATCCGGGACGCGCGTTCGAGTCGTTCGGTGGTCAGCTCAGCCGCCGACGGCCTTCAGCCACGCGCGACGGGCGTCGAGTGCCTCCCGGGCCGAGGCGATCGCCCGCTCGTCGCCGGCCGACTCGGCTGCCGCGAGCTCGGCCTCGAGCTTCGCGATGGCGTCCTGGAGCTGGCCCAGCATGCCCTCGGAGCGCGCCTTCTTCTCGGGGTCCTCGCGCTGCCAGCGCTCGTCCTCGAGGGAGCGCACGTGATTCTCGACCTTGCGCAGCCGATCCTCGATAGGGCGCACCTGGTCGCGGGGCACGCGGCCGAGGTCATCCCAGCTGCGCTGGATGCGGTTGAGGGCGGCGCGAGCGGCCTTGGGGTCGGACTCCGTGAGGAGCTTCTCGGCCTCCTCGAGGAGCGCCAGTTTCTCGGTGAGGTTCGCCCGGTAGGACTCGTCCTCCTGCGCGTCGACCTCCGCCTTGGCCTGGAAGAGCACGTCGCCCGCGGCCTTGAACTTGGCCCAGAGCGCGTCGTCGACCTTCTTGCCGGCTCGTCCGGCGAGCTTCCACTCGTCGAGCAGGGATCGGTAGTCGGCGACGGCGTCGGCCCCGCGCGGAGCCAGTGCCTCTGCGCGCTCGATGAGCTGCTGCTTTCGCGTGCGAACGTCGCGGTGGGCGGCGTCGAGCTCGGCGAAGAACGCCTTTCGGTGCTGCTCGATGATCGAGCGCGCGGCACGGAACCGCTTCCACAGCTCGTTCGCCTCGTTCTTGGGCAGGCGGGGTCCGTCCTGCTGGTGGCGCTGCCAGCTCGCGAAGAGCGCGTCGAGCTCGGMGGTCGCCTGCTTCCACTGCGTCTTCGCGGGATCCTGGGCGGCGAGCGCCTCTGCCTGCTCGACGATGCGGGTGCGCTCGGCGATCRCCTCGCCGAGCGCGGCCTTCGCCTCGGCCTGCTGCTGCTCGGTCAGCTCCTTCGTGGTGCCCGAGAGCGCCTCGAGTCGCCGCGACAGGGAGTCGAGATCGCCGACGGCGTGGGCGTCGGCGACCGAGCTGCGGAGGTTCGTGACCGCCTTGGCGACGTCGGCCGCAGGTGCGCCGCGCCGGACCCGCTGCTCCAGCAGTCCGACCTGGCCGGCGAGATCGGCGTACTTGCGCTCGAAGTAGGCGAGCGCCTCCTCGGGTGTCGCGTCGGGGTACTGTCCGACCTCTCGCTCACCGTCGCTGGTGCGCACGAAGACGGTGCCCGTCTCGTCGACGCGGCCCCACGGTTGCTGCTCTGAATCGGTCACGGCCTCACCCTGTCGTGGTCGRATGCCGCCCACTGGGCGGCGATGACGGCATCAAGCCTATTGCACCGCTCGAGGGCGGCGCCGTGCACCGCGCGTCGGCGACGCGGGTCGTCACTGGATCGTGAACCCCGTGATCGTCACGGGCACCGCGGGCGCGCCGTCGGTGCCGCCGTCGGCGGTGCCGGCGTCGGTGACGCCCGCCTTCAGCT
>NZ_JBFUCL010000152.1:0-8448 GCF_056405255.1 Agromyces sp. P1_H4
GCGCAGGAGCACCTCCACCGACTGCGCGCCGAGCTCGGCCATGGCGGCGAGGGCCGACGCCGCGGTCGCTCCCCCGCCGAGCAGCAGGCCGTGCTCCGCGCGGTCGCACCCGGCGTCCCGCAGGGCGCGGACGATGCCGCCGACATCCGTGTTGAACCCCCGTCGGAGCCCATCGGCGAGCAACACGGTGTTCGCCGCGTTCGTCAGCCGTGCGATCTCGTCGAGCTCGTCGAGCAGCGGCAGCACGTCCTGCTTGAGCGGCATCGTGAGCGACAGCCCGCGCCACGCGGCATCCCGCGTGTCGAGGAAACCGGCCAGCCCGGCGCCGTCCATCTCGATGGCGGTGTACTCCCAGTCCAGGCCGAGCCTGGCGTACGCCGCTCGGTGCAGGGCCGGGCTCCTCGAGTGCGAGATGGGCGATCCCAGCACGGCCAGCCGAGCCGCGCGCGGCGCGCCACCCGGGCCGGGGTCACTCACAGTAGGCCGCGTTCTCCTCGCTGGCGGCGCACCACTCCTGGAGCTGCGCGACGGCCGCCTCGTGCTCCTCGACGGTCGTCGAGAACACGGTCTCGCCCGTGGCGAGGTTCACGGGGACGAAGAACAGCCAGGTGCCGTCGGCCGGGTGGATCGCCGCGTTGATGGCGACGTCGCCGGGATTGCCGATCGGCCCGATCGGCAATCCGGGGTTCGCGTAGGTGTTGTAGCGGTTGGAGGCGTCGGCGCGCTCCGCGTCGGTCGTCCACACCGTGTGCGTGTTGCCCGTGCCGTAGGCGACCGTGGCATCCGATTCGAGGTTCATGCCCTGGTCGAGGCGGTTCTGGAACACGCGGGCGACCTTCGGGAAGTCCTCGGTGTTCGACCCCGCCTCGCGCTGCACGATCGAGGCGAGCACGATCGTCCTCCAGCGCTGGTCGGCGGGCACGCCGGCGGCGTCGAGCGCCTCGAACTGGCGGTCGACGAGCGTCTGCAGCACGCCATGGGCGTCGATGCCGGGATCGAGCGTGTACGTCGCCGGGAAGAGGAAGCCCTCGAGGTTCGTGGCTTCCACGGGCAGCCCGTAGTTCGCGGGCGGCTCCGCGGCCGCGGCCTGGAGCTCCTCGATCGGGATGCCGGTTCCCTCCGCGATCGCGACGAGGACGTCGGGCAGCGCCGTGCCCTCGGGGATGACGAAGGTGTTCTCCAGCTTGTTGGCGGGGTCGGTCAGCGCATCCAGCGCCGCCTGCGCGCTCATCTTCTCGGCCAACTGGTAGGCGCCCGGGTGGAACTCGGGCTCGGGCGACTGCTCGAGGAGCAGGTCGTAGAAGGCGTCGTAGGACGCGGTCACGCCCTCGTCGACGAGGTTCTCGGCGATGTCGGAGCCGGTCTCGCCGTCATGGATCATGAAGACGACCTCGCCGGTTCCGGCGCCCGTGTAGTCGGCAGCGGGGGTGAACCGCTCGATCAGGGCGTTGATGGGCCCCTGCAGGAAGAAGACGGCGCCCGCGACGAGCGCGGCCACGACGACGAGTCCCAGGAGGCATCCCCATGGGCCGCGACGCCTCGTGTGCTCGGGGTCGTGCACCTCGTAGTCGGATGCCGCGGCGCGGCGCTCGGCGCGCGACGGCTTGGCCGGGGCGAGCACCTCGGCCTCAGTCGCGGCGGCGCGGCGCTGCTCGGCCTCGCGCGCTTCCCGACGGGTCATGGGACGGTCGGGCGCGGCCGCGACGTGCTCGGGTGAGGACGGCTCCCCTGCGGAGCCCTGCTGGGAGCGCGTCGGGTCGACGTCGCCGGCGAGCAGCGCATGCCAGTCGACCGCGGCGCGATCCGTCGAGGATCCGTGCGGCTCCGAGGGGAACTGGGTCACAGGGGGGACGACCCTTCGTCTGTCGTGAGCAGKCGTCCGGGCTCGGAACCCGAGGCCCGCTCGGCGTCGATGGCGTGTTGCAGAATGATAACGGCTGCGACTTGGTCGACGATGGGACGCTGGCTGCGGCTCGACTTCCCGGTGGCTCGCAGGGCCTGCTGGGCGCTCACCGTCGAGAGCCGCTCATCCACCAGTCGCACGGGGACGCCGCCCGCGGCGAGACGCCCCGCGAAGCCGATCGCATCCTCGGTCGACGCCGTCGCCGCGCCCGAGAGCGACAGCGGATTGCCGACGACGAGCTCGATGGCGCCGAACTCGTCGGCCAGCTCGAGGATCCGGCGCACGTCGGCATCGCCGTCGGCGGCACGCTGGACGGTCTCGACCGGTACCGCCAGCAGGCCRCCCGCGTCGCACCGCGCGACGCCGATGCGTGCCCGCCCGACGTCGATGCCGAGCCTCGCTCCCTGGCGCATGGTCTATCGGGCGAGCTCGCGTCGCACGGCGTCGAGCGCGGCGGGGATCGCCGACACGTCGCTGCCGCCGCCCTGCGCGAGGTCGGGCTTGCCACCGCCACCGCCGCCGAGCACCGCCGCCATCGCCTTCGCGAGCGCGCCTGCGTTCGCGCCCGCCTCGCGGGCGCCGGGAGAGGTGGCGACGATCGCGACCGGCTTGCCGCCGACCTCGGCCGTGAGCGCGACCACGGATGCCGCGTCGCCGAGCTTCCCGCGCACGGCGGTCGCGAGCGACCGCACCTCGTCGCCCGAGCCGAGCTGCCCCACGTGCTCGGCCACGACGAGCACGTCTCCCGAGCGCACGGCGTTGGCCGCGAGGGCCGGAACACGGTCGCCGAGCGCCTTCGCCTCGAACTGCGCGATGCGCTTCTCGGCTGCCTTGAGGCTCGAGACGAGCTCGCCGACGCGGTCGACGAGCTGTTCGGGCCGCGTCTTCAGGTTGGCGGTGAGCTCGGAGACGAGCGCGCGCTCGGCCGCGAACCGGCGGAACGCGTCCATGCCGACGAGCGACTCGACGCGTCGGTTCGAGGCGCCGACCGACGACTCGCCGACGATGTTGATCATGCCGACCTCGGAGCTCGTGGACACGTGGGTGCCCGCGCAGAGCTCCCTCGACCACGGACCGCCGATGTCGACGACGCGCACGACGTCGCCGTACTTCTCGCCGAACAGTGCCATGGCGCCGAGGCTCTTCGCCTCGTCGAGCGGCATCTCACGGGTGACGACCTGCAGGTTGTCACGGATCGCGTTGTTGGAGATCTCCTCGATCTCACTGCGCGTCTCGGCCGACAGCGCCGAGTTCCAGCCGTAGTCGAGGCGCAGGTAGCCCGCCTTGTTGTAGGAGCCGGACTGGTGGGCGTTCGGGCCGAGGACCTGACGGAGCGCGGCGTGCACGAGGTGCGTGCCCGAGTGCGCCTGCGTCGCGCCGCGGCGGTAGTCCTCGTCGACGAGCGTGGTCGCGGGTGCGCCCACGCCGACCTCGCCGGAGGTGACCTTCACCGTGTGGCTGATGAGGCCCTTGACCGGCTTCTGCACGTCGAGGACCTCGAGCTCGTAGCCGTCGCCGACGATGCGGCCCTGGTCGGGTGCCTGGCCGCCGGACTCCGCGTAGAGGGACGTCTCGCCCAGGATGACCTCGGCGGTCTGCCCTGCGGTCGCGACCGGCACGGGCCGGCCGTCGACCAGGAGGCCGAGCACGGTGGACTCCGTGGTCAGCTCGGCGTACCCGGTGAAGATCGTCTCGCCCTTGGCGCGGAACTCGCCGTACACCGAGAGGTCGGCGAGCACCTTCTTCTTGGACTTCGCGTCGGCCTTCGCCCGGGTGCGCTGCGCCGTCATGAGCTCGTCGAAGGCGACCCGGTCGACCGCGAGGCCCGCCTCGTCGGCCATCTCGAGCGTGAGCTCGATCGGGAACCCGTAGGTGTCGTGCAGCAGGAACGCGGTGTCGCCGGCGAGCTCCGCCCGCCCCGACTGCTTCGTGGACGCGACCGCGACGTCGAGGATAGAGGTGCCCGCCGCGAGCGTGCGCAGGAAGGTCTCCTCCTCGCCGAGCGCGAGCTGCTCGATTTTCGCGTAGTCGCGTGCGACCTCGGGATACGCCGCCTTCATCGCGTCGCGCGACGCGGCGAACAGCTCGCGGAACGTCGGCCCCTCGACGCCGAGCAGTCGCATCGCACGGATGCTGCGGCGCAGCAGCCGGCGCAGGATGTAGCCGCGGCCCTCGTTCGACGGGCTCACCCCGTCGCTCATGAGCATGAGCGACGAGCGGATGTGGTCGGCGATGACCCGCATGCGGACGTCGTCCTCGTGGTCGGCGCCGTACGTGCGACCCGACAGTTCCGCGGCACGGTCGAGCACCGGACGGACCTGGTCGATCTCGTACATGTTCTCGACGCCCTGCTTGATGAAGGCGACGCGCTCGAGGCCCATGCCGGTGTCGATGTTCTTCTTCGGCAGCTCACGGACGATTCGGAAGTCCGTCTTCGACTTCACGTCGTCGATGAGGTACTGCATGAAGACCAGGTTCCAGATCTCGACGTAGCGGTCGTCGTCGGTCGCCGGACCGCCGTCGATGCCGTACGCGGGGCCGCGGTCGAAGAAGATCTCGGAGCACGGTCCGGCGGGGCCGGGCTGGCCGGTGTGCCAGTAGTTCGTGTCCTTGTCGAGGCGCTGGATCCGCTCCTCGGGAAGCCCCGCGACCTTCTTCCAGAGCTCGATGGCCTCGTCGTCGTCCTTGTAGACGGTGACCCAGAGGTCGTCGGGGGCGAAGCCGTAGCCGCCCTCGGACTCGGGCGTGGTGAGCAGCTCCCACGCCATGCTGATGGCGCCCTCCTTGAAGTAGTCGCCGAAGGAGAAGTTGCCGTTCATCTGGAAGAACGTGCCGTGGCGGGGCGTCTTGCCGACTTCCTCGATGTCGTTCGTGCGGATGCACTTCTGCACGCTCGTTGCGCGCGGATAGGGCGAGGGCACGAGGCCGGTGAGGTAGGGCACGAACGGCACCATCCCGGCGACCGTGAAGAGCAGCGTGGGATCGTCGGACACGAGCGACGCCGAGGGCACGACCGTGTGGCCGCGCGCGGCGAAGAAGTCCAGCCAGCGCTGGCGGATGTCTGCAGTCTGCATGGTTCCGTTCTGGTTCAGCGGCCGTGCGGCCGCGCTGGGTCGAGGAGCGGGATCAGCGCGCGGCGGGCGCGTCGCCCGCGGCGCGCAGCTCGGCATCGCGCTCGTGGTAGCCCTCGGCGATCGCCTTGCCGAAGGCCCTGGCCTTGGCGTCGACCGACGAGAAGAACTCCCGGCCCTGTGCGGTCTGGTTGACCTGGTGGGCGGCCACGAAGCCCGCAGCGACGCCGACGGCGAACCACACGATGCTCTTCACGAAGTGCTCCCTCTGACCGATCTCGCCGCGCGAGTCCCGCCCGGCACGCATCCTGACATTCTAGTGCGGTCGGATGCCCCGGGAGACGGAACGGGGGCCGCGGGAAACCCCCGCGACCCCCGTTCCGAATGCAAGCTGCTCAGCGAGCGGCGTAGTACTCGACGACGAGCTGGACGTCACAGGTCACGGGCACCTCGGCGCGCTTGGGGCGACGCAGGAGCTGGGCCTGGAGCGTGTCGAGCTCGACCTCGAGGTAGCCGGGGAGCTTGGGGAGCACGTCGACGTGACCGCCGGCCGCGGCGACCTGGAAGGGCTCGGTGCCCTCGGAGCGCTGCTTGACGCCGATGGTCTGGCCCGGCTTCACGCGGAACGAGGGGCGGTCGACGATCTGGCCGTCGACGAGGATGTGACGGTGCACGACGAACTGGCGGGCCTGCGCGATGGTGCGGGCGAAGCCGGCGCGGAGCACGAGGGCGTCGAGGCGCATCTCGAGCAGCTCGACCAGGTTCTCACCGGTCAGGCCGTCGGTGCGGCGAGCCTCGTTGAACGCGATGCGGAGCTGCTTCTCGCGGATGCCGTACTGGGCGCGGAGACGCTGCTTCTCGCGGAGGCGCACGGCATAGTCGGAGTCCTGCTTGCGCTTGGTGCGTCCGTGCTCACCGGGAGCGTAGGGGCGCTTCTCCATGTACTTGGCGGCCTTCGGGGTGAGGGCGACGCCGAGCGCGCGGGAGAGGCGGGTCTTGCTGCGTGACTGGTTCGACACGAATGTCCTTTCGGAAGAATCTCAAGTGAACTCGCGGCGCGTTCGTGCGCCGGAAGTCTGTGTCAGAGGGATTCGCCAAGGGTGGATCGGCTACAGATCGCACCCGTTCGCCGGTGATTCCCTCGCAGCCGCGCTCGGGAATCTGGCTTCAGGCCGAGGGATATGCTATCACGCCCGGCCTCGGAGGCCCGACGTCAGCGTTCGCCGCGCACGATGCGGCGCAGCTTCGCCAGCCGTGCCGACACCTCGCGCTCGTTTCCGTGCTCGGTCGGCTGGTAGTAGGTGGCGCCGCGCAGTTCTGCGGGCAGGTACTCCTGCTGCACGACGCCGATCGCGTCGTCGTGCGGATACACGTAGCCCTTGCCGTGGCCGAGTCGCTTCGCCCCCGGGTAGTGGGCGTCGCGGAGGTGCTTGGGGACGCGCCCGGCGCGACCCTCGCGCACGTCGGCGATCGCGCGGTCGATGCCGAGGTAGGCGGCATTCGACTTCGGCGCGGTCGCGAGGTGCACCACGGCCTGCGCGAGCGGGATCCGCCCCTCGGGCATGCCGATGTACTGCACGGCGTCGGCCGCCGACACGGCCACGCCGAGCGCAGTGGGGTCGGCCATGCCGATGTCCTCCGAGGCGAGCACGATGATGCGGCGGGCGATGAACCGGGGATCCTCGCCGGCCTCGATCATGCGCGCGAGGTAGTGCAGCGCCGCGTCGACGTCGCTGCCCCGCACCGACTTGATGAAGGCGCTGATGACGTCGTAGTGCTCGTCGCCGTTGCGGTCGTAGCGGAGCAGTGCACGGTCGACGGCGCGAGCCACGACGTCGGCGGTGATCAGCGGCTTGGCCGGCGTCGCGGCATCCGCTGCCTCGGGGTCGTCGACGTCGCCGTTCGCGTCGGTGACGTCGACGGCATTGGGATCGTCATCGCCCGCGCTCGCGGTCATCTGCGCCGCCGCGACGGATGCCGCCTCGAGGGCCGTGAGCGCACGGCGCGCGTCGCCCGAGGCCAGCCGGATGATCGCCGCGCGCGCCTCGGGGTCGAGCTCGACGGCGCCCGCGAGGCCACGCGGATCGGCGACGGCTCGGTCGACGAGCACGCCGAGGTCGTCATCGGTGAGCAGTTCGAGCGTCAGCAGGAGCGACCGTGACAGCAGCGGCGAGATGACGGAGAACGACGGGTTCTCGGTCGTCGCCGCCACGAGGATGACCCAGCCGTTCTCGACGCCGGGCAGCAGCGCGTCCTGCTGCGCCTTGGTGAAGCGGTGGATCTCGTCGAGGAAGAGCACCGTGGAGAGGCCGTAGAGGTCGCGGCTCGCCCGCGCCTCCTCCATGACCTGTCGCACGTCGCGCACGCCGGCCGTGACCGCGGAGAGCTCGACGAACTTGCGCCCCGACGAGCGGGCGATGGCCTGCGCGAGCGTGGTCTTGCCCGTGCCGGGCGGACCCCAGAGGATCACCGAGACCGAGCCGGACTCCCCGGTGCGGTCCCCGGCGAGGGCCACGAGCGGCGAGCCGGGGGTGAGCAGGTGACGCTGCCCCGCCACCTCGTCGAGGCTCGTCGGCCGCATGCGCACGGCGAGCGGCGTCGCGCCGGAGCGCAGCCCCGGGCTGGAGTCCACCATGCCCTCAAGCGTAGCCGCGGCATCCGACAGCGAAGGCGGCGCCCGGCGGGCGGCGAACCGCATCGCACGCGCGATTGGTGCCGACCGCGGCGGGTGCGTAGAGTCGGCTCGCAGGAGTCCCGAGAAGGAGCATGCGTGGCATCGAACGACCGTCAGGCGCGTGAGGAACGTGCGCGCCTCCGCACGTACCAGGCCCGCCAGGAAGTGCACGTCCGCAAGCAGCGCCGCCGCACCAGGGACAACGTCATCGCCGTGATCGCGCTCGTCGTGGTGCTCACGCTCGCGACCGCCGCCCAGCTGTTCTACTTCAGCGGCGGACCGGGGGCACCGGCCGCCGAGCCGACGCCCACGGCGACCCCGACCCCCGAGGCGACCGCCCCGGCCGGCGAGAACCAGGGCGACGTCCCCTCGGCCGACCTCGCCGAGGGTCGCACGTGGACGGGCACCCTCACCCTCAACGACATCCCGCTCGCCGTCGAGCTCGACGGCGCCGCGGCGCCCCAGGCCGTCTCCAGCGAGATCAGCCTCATCCAGTCGGGCTTCTACGACGGCACCAGCTGCCACCGCCTGACGCGTGAGAACATCTGGGTGCTGCAGTGCGGCGACCCCGCGGGCGACGGCACCGGCGGCCCCGGGTACAGCTACGGTCCCGTCGAGAACGCCCCGGCCGACGGCGTCTATCCCGCCGGCACCATCGCGATGGCGCGCCAGCAGCAGAACGGGTACAGCCAGGGCAGCCAGTTCTTCATCGTCTATGAAGACACCACGCTCACGCCCGACGAGGCCGGCGGGTACACCGTCGTCGGCCAGGTCACGAGCGGGCTCGACCAGCTGAAGGC
>NZ_JBFUCL010000153.1:0-8385 GCF_056405255.1 Agromyces sp. P1_H4
CCGCGTGGTCGAGCTCGTGCTCCACGTCGACGGCGACGACCGCGTGCTCGGCGTCGTGGACGTGCCCGCGGGCCCGATCGGCCTCGTCCTCGAGATCGACGGCTTCGCGGCCGTCGCCCGGGCCGAGTCCGGTGAAGGCGGCATCCCGGTCGGCACCGTCGACCTCTCGCCCCTGAGCCCGAGCGAGGGAGGTGGATTCGTCGGGGTGGTCGGCGGGGTGTTCGTGGTCGGCGAGCCTGCGGCAGACGCACACGGCGCAGCGGCCGCGGCATGGGCCGACTTCGACCGGCTGAGCCTGGTCCACGCGCCGGCGCGCTGATCGCGCGGATTCCGCGCGTTCCGCGGGCCGGCACCGCCGGCCGGGTCCTCCCCTACCCGGCCGGCGGTGCCGTGCTCTCGCGCACGACGAGGCTCGTCGCGAGGTCCATGCGCGGCGTGGGCGCCGACCCGGTCGCACCCGACACGGCATCCGTCGCACCGTGCTCGTGGTCGAGCTCGTCGGCGAGCCGGATCGCGAGCCTGGCGGCCTCCTCGCCCATGCGGCGCAGCGGCTGGTGCACGGTGGTGAGCCGCGGCGTGAGCCAGCGCGCGAGCGGGATGTCGTCGTAGCCGACGATCGAGAGCTCTTCCGGCACCCGGATGCCGCGCTCGCGCGCCGCCTCCATGACCCCGAGCGCCTGCATGTCGCTGCCGGCGAAGATCGCGGTGGGCCGGTCGTCGCGGCCGAGCAGCTCGCGGGCGCGCTCGCGTCCGCCGCTCACGTGGAAGTCGCCGAACCGGATCCAGTCGGGCTCGATGGCGAGTCCCGCGGAGTTCATCGCCGACCGGTAGCCGTCGACCCTGGCGAGGGAGCACATCATGTCCTCGGGGCCGGTGATCGCGGCGATGCGCGTGTGGCCGAGTTCGATGAGATGCCGGGTGGCCGCGAGGCCGCCAGACCAGTTCGCCGAGCCCACCGAGGGCGCGTCGGGCGACGGGTCGCCGGCGGGATCCACGATGACGAACGGGATCGCTCGCGAGTGCAGGCGCTCGCGGTACTCGGGCGCGAGCTCGGAGAAGACGAGGACGATGGCGACCGGGCGTCGCCGCATGACGCCTTCGATCCAGTCGGGGTCGGGCGCGTGCCGGCTGCCGCTCACGGTGAGCACGACGCTCAGGCCATGCTCCTTTGCGACCTGTTCCACGCCGCCGATCAGCTCCATCGACCAGATCGGGTCGAGCTCGTGGAAGACGAGCTCGATGAGCTCGGCACGCGACTCGGAACGGCCGCCGCCGCGGCGCCGATAGCCGCGCTCGGCGAGGAGCTGCTCGACGCGGGCGCGGGTGGGCGGCGAGACATCCGCCCGGCCGTTCAGCACCTTCGAGATCGTGGACAGCGAGACGCCCGCCTCCTCGGCCACGCTCGCGAGCGTGACACGGCCGTCTGCGGCATCCGTTTCCATGTTTCGAAGTCTAGGCCCGAAAGTTGCGACGAGAGGGATGCCGCGGACGCGTGGCGGGCGGGCAGGGTCACCCGCGAAACTCCCACACCGTGCCATCCTCCTCGACGATCGGCACGACCGCGTCCTCGCGCACCCACAGCGGCACCGTGTCGAACCCGTGCACCTCGCGCCGCCAGCCGCCGCCCTCGACGACCTCGCGCGTGAACCAGTTCGTCCACCGCCCGGCCGGCAGGTAGTACTCCACCTCACCCGATGCCGAGAACACCGGCGCGACGAGCAGGCTCGGTCCGAGCAGGTACTGCCGGTCGAGGTGGGCGACGGCGGGGTCGCTTGGGAACTCGAGCTGCATCGGCCGCATGATCGGCCGCCCGGTGCGATGCGCCTCCTCGCCGGCCGCGACGAGGTAGGGCCGCAGCGACGCCTTGAGCTTCGTGAACGTCCGCGCCACCTCCACCGCGCTCTGGCCCGCCGCCTCGCTGCCGTCGTCGAACGCCCACGGCACCCGATAGCTTGTCGAGCCGTGCAGGCGCGAGTGGCTCGACAGGAGCCCGAACGCGAGCCAGCGCTTGAACACGGCGGGGTCGGGGTCGCCCTCGAAGCCGCCGATGTCGTGGCTCCAGTAGCCGAAGCCGCTCAAGGCGAGCGACAGGCCGCCGCGCAGGCTCTCGGCCATCGACGTGAACGACGAGGAGTTGTCGCCGCCCCAGTGCACGGGCATCGACTGGCCGCCCGCGGTCGCCGAGCGGGCGAACAGCACCGCCTGACCCACGCCGCGCACCTCCTCGAGCACGTCGAACACGGCCCGGTTGTAGAGGTCGGTGTAACGGTGGTGCATCGCCTCGGGGTCGCTGCCATCGTGCCACACGACGTCGATCGGCACCCGCTCGCCGAAGTCGGTCTTGATGGCGTCGACGCCCTGGCCGAGCAGCGTCCGCACGTGCGCCTGGAACCACGTCGTGGCCTCGGGGTTCGTGAAGTCGACGAGCGCCATGCCCGCCTGCCAGAGGTCCCACTGCCAGACCGACCCGTCGGGCCGGCGCACGAGGTACCCCCGCTCGGCGCCCTCGCGGAAGAGCCGCGACCGCTGCGCGATATACGGATTCAGCCACGCGCTGACCTTCAGGTCGCGCTCGTGCAGGCGCGCGAGCATGCCCTCGGGGTCGGGGAAGACGGCCGGATCCCACTCGAAGTCGGTCCAGTGGAACTCGCGCATCCAGAAGCAGTCGAAGTGGAACACCTCGAGCGGGATGTCGCGCTCGGCCATGCCATCGATGAACGAGTTCACCGTCGCCTCGTCGTAGTCCGTCGTGAAGCTCGTCGAGAGCCACAGCCCGTACGACCACTCGGGCACCCGTGCGGGGCGGCCGGTGAGCCGCGTGTAGCGGTCGAGCACCTCCGCGGGGTTGGGCCCGGCGATCACGAAGTACTCGAGCGACTCCCCCGCCACCGAGAACTGCACCTGCTCCACGGCCTCCGAGCCGACCTCGAACGACACGTGCCCCGCGTGGTTCACGAGCACGCCGTAGCCGCGGTTCGTGAGGTAGAACGGCACGTTCTTGTAGGCCTGCTCGCTCGACGTGCCGCCGTCGGCGTTCCAGATGTCGACCGTCTGGCCGTTCTTCACGAGCGGGCCGAACCGCTCGCCGAGCCCGTACACGAGCTCGCCCACGCCCAGCGAGAGTTGGGTGTGCAGGTACGCGGATGCCTCGGCGAGGCCGGTCGTCGTGATGCCGGCCACTCCCGCGGGCTCCGCGGCGACGGGCGCGCCGGGCGCGAGCTGCACGTACCCCACGGACTTGTGGCCGCTCGTCGTGTAGACGCGGTCCCCACCGGCACCGGTGGCGTCCTCGGCGCCCGAGTCCTCGCCGTCCCCCGCCCGCTCGAACGTCAGTTCCCACGGCGCGCCGCGGCGCACGCGGGCACGCAAGGAGCCGGCGTCGACGACGCCACCCTCGTCGTCGACGGTGAACTCGGGCCGGTATGCGGCATCCGTCGCGATCTCGAAGCCGGGATCGCGCCGACCGCCCTGGTGGTGCTCGATCCGGACCCGGATGACGCCCTCAGCGGGGCTCGCCAACGACACCGTGAGCATCGGACGGTTGAGGGTGTCGCCGCGCCGCTCCACGACCCGGGTGGACGCCCAGGCAACGAGCTCGTCGCCGTCGACCGCGAGGTCGCGAACGTCCTGGGCGTAGAGCGCCTCGACGCCAGGTCGCGTGTGCCAGAACCCATCGGTGAACTTCATGGTTACTTGACTGCTCCTGCGGTGATGCCCCGGGTGAGGGTGCGTTGGAAGATGAGGAAGAAGACGAGGGTGGGGATGAGGCCGAGCAGGGCCGACGCGCTCGTCGTGGTGACATCCATGAGCCGGTCGCCCTGCAGCACGGTGATCGCCACCGGCACGGTCTGCGTGTCGTTCGACACCAGGAACGTGAGCGGGATCAGGAACTCGTTCCACGTCCAGATGAAGAAGAAGATGAGCAGCACCGAGAGCGTCGGCCGCGAGATCGGGTAGACCACCCGCCAGAGGATCTGCCAGCGGCTGGCGCCGTCGAGGGATGCCGCCTCGAGCAGCTCCTTCGGGAAGGTGCCGTAGACCGAGGCGAGCAGGTAGGTGCCGAACGCCGACTGGATGACCGTGAAGATGATGATGACCGCCCACTGGCTGTCGTAGAGGCCGACCTCCTTGAACATGAAGTACAGCGGGTAGAGCAGCACCTCCTGCGGCAGCATGTTCGCGAGCAGGATGACGACGACGATCCAGAGGCGCCCCTTCACCCGGCCGATGCCGAGCGCGAACGCGTTGAGCATCGAGAGCAGCACCGCGAAGACCGCGACGAGCCCCGAGATGAACACGCTGTTCCAGAGCTTCTGCGGGAAGTCCACCCGCTCCCAGAACGCCGTGATGCCGTCGAAGTACAGCGACGTCGGCAGCGTCAGCGGACCCGAGGTGTTGTAGTCGGCCGGCGACTTGAACGAGTTGATGAGGATGAGTAGGAACGGCACCGCGATGAGCAGGCCGAGCAGGATCGCCACCAGCAGCACGATCCAGTCGCCGACCGTCTTGCGCCGGCTGCCGCCGCGGCCGGGCCGTGCCGGCTTCGGTTCCTCGACGGAGGCGTCGAGGGTGGCGGTGGCCTCGTCGAGTACGGCGCTCATCGTGCCTCCTCCTTCTGCTCCACGCGGTTCTGCACGAGGATGAACACCACGCTGACCGCGGCGATGACGACGGTGAGGGCGGTCGCGATGGTCGCGCCGTAGCCCACCTGCTGGGACTGGAAGAACTCGCTGTACGCGTAGTACGCGGGCACGATGGTGGCCGTGCCGGGGCCGCCGCCCGTGAGCGCGTAGATCGGCCCGAACACCTTGAGCGCGGCGATCGTGCAGGTGAGCGTGACCACGAAGATCTCGGGCCGGATGATGCCGACGGTGATCGCCTGGAACCGCTGGAACCAGTTCGCACCGTCGAGCTCGGCCGCCTCGTAGAGCTCGGGATCGACGCGCTGCAGCGCGGCCATGAAGATGACGATCGGGTAGCCGAGCTGCACCCAGATCATGATGACCATGATGCTCGGCAGCGCCGTGTCGGGATCGCCGAGCCAGTTCTGCTGCAGCGCACCCAGGCCGACCGCCTCGAGCATCTGGTTGAGGGCGCCGTTCTGGGGGCGCAGGATCCAGCCGATGACGATGGCCGCGATCACCGCGGGCAGGATCTGCGGCAGGTAGTACGTCGCCCGAAGGAAGCTCGCGAGCTTCCCGCCGAACTTCTTGCCGATGAGGTCGAACAGCATGGCCGCGAGCACGAGCCCGAGGAGCGTTGGCACGACGACCATCGCGACGATCATGGCGATGGAGTTGCCGAACGACGTCCAGAACACCGAGTCGCCGGCGAGCTCGATCCAGTTGTCGAGCCCGATCCACTCGGGCGGGCGGATGCCGCGGTAATCGGTGAACGTCAGGTAGACGTTCCAGACCAGCGGGACGACGATGATGACGGCGAGCAGCGCGAGGCCGGGCACGAGGTAGAGCCAGTACGCGTTGCGGCTCGATCCGGGGATCTGGCTCGACGGCGCGCGACGGGCGCGCGGCCCGGCGTCGCGGGTGGTGAGCGCTCGGGTGTCGGGAGCGATGGCCATGGTGGGTCCTTCCGTTCAGGGGTCGGATGCCGCGGGCTCGGCGCACACTCCGGCCCGCGGCATCCGTGGCGTCAGCCGACGATGTCGTCGACGCCGGCCTGGTACTGCTCGCCGAGCTGCTGCTGCACCTCGGCGGGCGACTTGGTGCCGTTCACGAGCTCCTGGAGGCCCGCGTTCAGCTCGTCGTAGAAGGTCGGGGTGGGCCAGTCGGGGTAGAACGCGATGCCGTCGCGGTCGGTGAGGGCGTTGAAGTTCGCGATGAGCTCGGCGCTCTTCTCGTCGGTGATGTCGGCGGGGTCGGCCGCGACGGGCACGCCGCCGTTGTTGCCGATGAGCGCCTGGATCTCGGGCCGCATCGTGATGTCGATGAACTCGGCGGCGAGCTCCTTGTTCTGCGCGCGCTCGGGGATGACCCACATGTTTCCCGCCGATCCGGGCGACATCTCGGCGCCGGGGAAGAGGAACGTGCCCCACTCGAAGCCGTCGATCTCGGTGGTGAACCGGTTGTGCCACCAGCTGCCCGAGAAGAAGATCGGGGCGTCGCCGTTGATGAAGCTCACGCCGGCGTCCTCGGCCTTGAGGCCGCTCGCGTCGGTCGAGATGTAGCCCTTGTCGGTCCAGTCCTTGATCGTCTCGGTGGCGTATGAGATCTCGTCGCCCTCCCAGTCGACGTCGCCCGTGTAGAGCTGGTAGTCGTCGACGAACGAGCGGTCGGCCTTCGACAGCGCGAGCTGGTACCAGAGCTGGCCGAGCGGGTACTCCGCGGCAGACTCCGACAACGGGGTGATGCCCTGGTCGGCGAACGCCTGCAGCACGTCCTCGAACTCGTCGAGCGTGGTGGGCACCTCGAGGCCCGCCGCGGCGAACGCGTCCCTGTTGTAGTAGACCTCGACGAACTCGCCGTAGTTGGGCACGCCGTACCAGCTGCCCGATCCCATGATGCCGTTCTCGTCGTACTTGGCGGTGGTCTGCAGGCTCGGGCTGAGCTGGTCGTCCCAGCCGTGCTCGGCGACGACGTCGTCGAGGTTCGAGAGCAGGCCCTGGCTCGAGAGCAGCCCGGCGGTCGCGTTGCCCTTGTTGTACTCGAGCAGGTCGGGCGCCTCGTCGGAGTTGAGCACCTGGCTGGCCGTCGAGCGGATCTGCTCGAAGCTCTTCTCCTCGAACTCGACCTTCGCGCCGGTCTCCTCCTCGAAGACCTTGATGGCCTCGGCCCAGGCGATGCCCATCGCGCTGGTGTCGCTCTCGTAGTGCCAGAGGCGGAGCGTGTCGTCGTCGCCGCCTCCTCCCGAGCCGGAGCATCCGGAGAGGACGAGTGCCGCGGCGGCGATCGTCGCCGCCGCGCCCACGATTCTGGTGTGCTTCATTGCGTTCTCCTTGGTGGGTTGTTCGTTGGTGCGGATGCCGCGTGGTCGGTCGTGTCGAGCGGATGTCGCAGGATGGTGGTCGAAGCGCTTCGACGATGCGCGGCGGGTCGGTCGGGTTCCGTCTGGACGAAGCCGACGCGGGGTCGGTCGGGTCAGTCGGGCGGGAGCGGCACCACGGAGCCGTGCGCGTGGTACTCGGGCGCGATGAGGTGCACGCCCGGAGCGGGCGGCGCCTCCGTCATCGACTGGATGGCGAGGTCGACGGCGAGGTCGCACGAGGCCTGCGGCACCAGGGGGATGACGTCGAGGGGCGGTTGGAACGAGGTGGTGTCGAACGTGGAGCCGACCGAGACGACGGCGACGTCGCCCGGCACGGCGAGCTCACGGGACGCGAGCTCCTCGAGCACGGCGGCGTGCGTGGCGTCGTCGCAGTGCAGCACGAGGCCGGTGGCGCCGCCGTCGAGCAGCGCGCCGACCGCCGAGCGCACCTGGGCGGCGCGGGAGCGGCGGCCGTCGCCCACCTCGGGCAGTTCCACGGCGTACGCGAGCGACCGTTCCGCCGCCCGGCCTTCGAACCCGGCGCGGATGCGCGGCGGGAAGTTGGAGCGCCGGTACGCGACCGGCGGGTGCCCGACGAGTCCGATCGAGCGATGCCCGGCGTCGGCGAGGCGGTCGACGGCGAGCGCGGCGGCCGCCTCGAAGTCGAGGTCGACGCAGACGAGGCCCTCGTGGTCGGTCGGCACGCCGATGAAGATCGACGGGATGTCGAGGCGACGGGCCAGGGCGACCCGCTCGTCGTCGGGGGCCACGTCGAGCACGAGCACCGCGTCGGCGAGGCCGCTGGTGGCGACGCGGTGCATGCCGGCGGTGGCCTGCTCGTCGGTGAGGAGCAGCACGTCGTAGTCGAAGCGCCGTGCGGCGATCGACGTGGCCAGCACGAACGCCATGTGCGCGGGCGCATGGGTGTCGGCGCGGAACGGCTCGGTCACGGCGAAGATGTTGGTGCGACGGCCGGCGAGCATGCGGGCCCCGGCGTTCGGCCGGTAGTCGAGCTCGCGCACGGCCAGCTCGATGCGCCGGCGGGTCTCGGCCGAGATCGTGCGCTTGCCGCTCAGGGCGTACGACACGGTGCTGATCGACACGCCGGCGGCCTTCGCCACCTCGTGGATCTTCGCCATGCCGGACTCCATCGTCTAAACGTTTCGATTGGTTCGTCGGGACTCTACGCACACGTCGACGGGCCGCGCAAGTGGTTTGTGGGATTTGCGAACAAATGGCTCAGGGTGCCGGGCCGACTTGCATCCGCCCCGTCGTGGCCTTATGTTGTACCTGCCAACAAATCATCGATGACGCTGAAAGGCGGATCACCCATGGCCAGCGCGCCCACCCGCGACGACAAGTTCTCCTTCGGCCTCTGGACGGTCGGCTACAACGGCACCGACC
>NZ_JBFUCL010000154.1:0-8338 GCF_056405255.1 Agromyces sp. P1_H4
CACCCCGTCGAGCGACCAGGGACTCGTCGGCACGATCGAGCTCGATCCGGGCGAGACCGTCGTCTGCACCTACACGAACGCGCAATGGGGGTCGATCGTCGTCGACAAGACGACGGTACCCGCCGGCTCGCCGCAGTCCTTCGACTTCGAGTGGGGGCCTGACGGTGAGGCATTCTCGCTGACCGACGAGGCGGACCCGTACTCCACCGGGCTGGTCCCGCYGGGCACCTACACGGTGACCGAGACCTCCGAGCACCTCCGGTGGCGGCTCACCGGACTGGAGTGCGTCGGCGCCGAGGTCGAGCCGATCGTCGACGGCCGGTCCGTCGAGGTGGTGGTGCCGCTGGCGACCACCGTGTTCTGCACGTTCGAGAACACCGAGCTCACGGGCGTGACGGTGCAGAAGGACCTCATCGGAGCGCCGGTCCTCGACGGCAGCGGCAACGTGACGGTGCGCTACGGGCTCACCGTGACGAACACGTCGACGTTCGAGCAGCCCTACGACCTGCGCGACCGGATCCGGTTCGGCGGGGCCATCACCATCCAGAGCACCACGGTCGCCTCGGCCGACGGCGTCGTGGTGAACAGCGGCTGGGACGGACGGAACGACGTGCTCGTCGCCGCGGCGGCGCTGCTCGGCCCGAGCGCGGTGCACACCTACACGGTGACCGTGGTCGCGCACGTGCCACCGAACCTCACGCTCGAGCAGGCCGACTGCGCGGTGGCCTCCGGACAGGAGAACTCGGGCTTCCTCAACACCGCGACGATCTCGTTCTGGGACGGCGAGGGCTCCGACGAGGATGACGCGTGCGCGAGCGTGCCCGTCGCGGTGCCGACGGTGCTGTCGTCGACCGGCGTCAGCCTCACGGCGCTGTGGGTCGGCCTGCTGCTGATGCTCGGCGGAGCAGCCGCACTGCTGGCGCGCCGGGCGCGTTCGCAGCGTCGCTGACGACCGGATGCCGCCTCGCCGCCGTCAGTGACGGGGCTTCAACCGCACGGTCGGCAGCTCGGGCGCGGGGAGCGGGTCGCCGTCGAACCCGTCGACCGCGCCGAAGCGCCCGTCGGGGTTGTCGCGTCCGATCACGTCGGCCTGCCACTCGCGCCGGAACTCCACGATCTCGTCGTGGTTGCGGCCGATGAAGTTCCACCACATCACGAGCTCCTCGCCGAACGGCACGCCGCCGAGCAGCACGACCCGAACCGGCTGCGCGCCGGCCTCGAGCACGAGCCGCCGACGACCGGGCTCGACGTACGCGAGCTCCGACCAGGCGACCTGGGTGGTGGCATCCGCACCGTCGATCTCGATGGCCACCGGCCCGGCGTCGACGAGCACGCCGTGCTCGAAGGCGGGGTCGAGCTCGAGCTCGGTGCGCCCATGCGCGGGCAGGTCGACCTGGGCACCGAGCAGGGGCGAGAAGACGGTCACGTCGGAGTCGACGCCGGCGAGCGTGCCGACGAACACTCGCACGGTGGCGTCGCCGACCGCGACGGGCACGGTCTCGGCGTGCTCGAAGAACGGCCCGATGTGGCGGGATGCCTCGGGCAGGGCCACCCACAGCTGCACGCCGTGCAGGCGCGTCGTTCCCTGCGTCGAGACCTCGGAGTGCGAGATGCCGCGACCGGCGGTCATGAGGTTGACGGCGCCAGGACGCACCAGCTCGTGGCTGCCCGCGCTGTCGCGGTGCTCGATCTCGCCCTCGAACAGCCAGCTCACCGTCTGCAACCCCGTGTGCGGATGCGGCGGCACGACCATGCCGCCCGACTCGGAGACGTCGTCGGGGCCGTAATGATCGGCGAAGCACCACGCGCCGATGGTCGTGCGCCCCCGCTGCGGGAGCGTGCGCCGCACGCGCATGGCCCGGGGGCCGCCGAGCGGGACGTCGCGGGGCGCGAGCACCTGCACGACCGGACCGGTCGGTGCGTCGGGCGGGCACAGGAGCTCGACCGGATCGCGTTCGAGGTTGCTCATGTCGGCATGCTACCCGCGCCACAGGACACCGGTGCGGGATGCGCGCAGCGAGGGCCACGCAACTCGCGTCGGAGCCCTCGTTTTGCCGCCGCCGCCCGCTAGCATGGCGGCATGGCTCCCTCCGTGCGTCTCCGTCGCGTCGGCTTCGCCGCCGTCGCGCTCGCGTCCGTGTTCCTGCTCTCCGCGTGCAACCCGTCGGGCAACGTCGCCGAGAGCTTCTCCGGCCTCCCCGTGGCCGAGGAGGCCGAGCCGATCGACGTCGACCCCGAATCGGGCGGCGAGGTCGACGACGCCTCCGAGGAGGAGGTCGAGGGCGTCGAGTGGGACAGCGACAGTGGTCAGCCCCAGGTCGCGTGGTGGGAGCAGGGCGGCCAGATCGTCATGGTGGTCTTCGGCAGCTCGACCTGCCCGACCGTCGGCCAGCAGATCCGCACCCTCGAGAAGGCCGGCGAGGGCAACCGCGTCGCCATCGACCTCGTGCAGCGCCCCGAGACCGAGGTCTGCACCCAAGACCTCGTGCCGCACACGACGGTGTTCTGGACGCCGACCGACGTCACCACGACCGAGCCGCTCGTCGTCGAGGTCGCCGGCGACGAACTCACCATTCCCATCAAGTAGCCGATCGGCTGAGCGGGTCGACGGCTCACGGTGTCGATCGGCGCAGCACCAGCAGGTCGCCGATCTCGCAGCCGAGCACCTCGCAGATCGCCTGCAGCGTCGAGAAGCGGATGGCGCGGGCGCGGTCGTTCTTCAGCACGCTCAGGTTCACCACGCTGACGCCGACCCGGTCGCTGAGTGCCTTCAGCGTCATGCCGCGCCGTTCGAGCAGCTCGTCGAGGCGGCAGTGCACGTCGGAGGCGTCGTCGGGCTCGGCCGGGGCCATCAGACGAGGCCCTCGGTGTCGCGCTGCAGGCGCTCGCCGACCTGGAATGCCGCGCCCACCACGCCGAGCGCCATGATCCCCCAGAATGCGACCCAGTCGGTCGAGAACAGCACCCCGTCGTAGCCGTACTCGCTGACCGCCGACAGTGCTCCGTTGACTCCCATCGTCGTGAAGAGCCCGCCGAGGATCCAGCCGACGAGGAGGGTGAAGGTCGCCCACCAGATGACGCGCACGTTGACCCTGCTGAACGCGCGGCCCCGCCCGACGTTCCAGGCGAAGGCGGCGAGCAGCGCGATCACCACGATCGTCGCGAGGCCGGCCACGATGGGCTGGGCGACGAGCGCGAACTGGGTTGCGGCCGCGGGGTGCGGCACCGTGACGACCGCCTGGGTGACCTCGACCTGCACCGGTGCGCCGTCGGGGCCGATGGGCAAGGGTGCGGTCTCGTCCATGAAGGGCACAAGCGCCGGCACGTCCCGCGCCGGCAGCACCTCGAGGAGCCGCGCGACCGTGGCCCACGCCGTGCCGACGATGCCGAGTACGGCGAACCCGATGGTGACGAACAGGGCCGCCTGATCGCTGCGGCGCAGCGCCGTCGGCGAGGTGCTGAGGGACATCCGGATCTCCATATCGATCTTCGATACCAACGAATATCGATATGGTATGGCCGGGTTCGGGTCTGGTCAAGCGGTGCGCCCACGGCGAACAGCCGCCCACGCGGCATCCCGAGTGTTTACGCTCGATGTATCGACGCCCCCGAATCCAGCCGGCGCCGGTGAGGAGTTGAGGATGTTCGAGAGATTCACCGACCGAGCCCGTCGTGTCGTCGTCCTGGCCCAAGAAGAGGCCAAGATGCTGAACCACAACTACATCGGCACCGAGCACATCCTGCTCGGTCTCATCCACGAGGGTGAGGGCGTTGCCGCCAAGGCGCTCGAGTCGCTCGGGATCTCGCTCGACGCGGTGCGCGAGCAGGTGCAGGACATCATCGGCCAGGGCCAGCAGCAGCCGACGGGGCACATCCCGTTCACGCCGCGCGCGAAGAAGGTCCTCGAGCTCTCGCTGCGCGAGGCGCTCCAGCTGGGCCACAACTACATCGGCACCGAGCACATCCTGCTCGGGCTGATCCGTGAGGGCGAGGGCGTCGCCGCCCAGGTCCTCGTCAAGCTCGGCGCCGACCTCAACCGCGTGCGCCAGCAGGTCATCCAGTTGCTCTCCGGTTACCAGGGGAAGGAGCAGGTGCAGGTGGGGGCGAACGACCAGCAGCAGCCGCAGGGCGGCTCGCAGATCCTCGACCAGTTCGGGCGCAACCTCACGCAGGCCGCGCGCGAGTCGAAGCTCGACCCCGTGATCGGGCGCGAGAAGGAGATCGAGCGGGTCATGCAGATCCTCTCGCGTCGATCCAAGAACAACCCCGTACTCATCGGCGAGCCGGGCGTCGGCAAGACCGCCGTCGTCGAGGGCCTCGCGCAGGCCATCGTGAAGAACGAGGTCCCCGAGACGCTGAAGGACAAGCAGCTGTACTCGCTCGACCTCGGCTCGCTCATCGCCGGTTCCCGCTACCGCGGCGACTTCGAGGAGCGCCTGAAGAAGGTCACCAAGGAGATCCGCACCCGCGGCGACATCATCGTCTTCATCGACGAGATCCACACCCTCGTGGGTGCGGGCGCCGCCGAGGGCGCAATCGACGCCGCGTCGATCCTCAAGCCGCTCCTCGCGCGCGGTGAGCTGCAGACCATCGGCGCGACCACACTCGACGAGTACCGCAAGCACTTCGAGAAGGACGCCGCGCTCGAGCGCCGATTCCAGCCCATCCAGGTGCAGGAGCCCTCGCTGCCCCACACGATCAACATCCTCAAGGGGCTGCGCGACCGCTACGAGGCGCACCACAAGGTGTCCATCACCGACGGCGCGATCGTGGCCGCGGCGAACCTCGCCGACCGCTACATCAGCGACCGCTTCCTCCCCGACAAGGCGATCGACCTGATCGACGAGGCCGGCGCCCGCCTGCGCCTCTCGATCCTCTCGTCGCCGCCCGAGCTGCGCGAGTTCGACGAGAAGATCGCCGTGGTGCGCGCCGCCAAGGAGACCGCGATCGAGGAGCAGGACTTCGAGAAGGCCGCGTCGCTGCGCGACGAGGAGAAGAACCTGCTCGGCGAGCGCCTGCGCCTCGAGAAGCAGTGGAAGTCGGGCGACGTCAAGACCACCGCGGTGGTCGACGAGGGCCTGATCGCCGAGGTGCTCGCGCAGGCCACCGGCATCCCCGTCTTCAAGCTCACCGAAGAGGAGTCGTCGCGACTCGTCTTCATGGAGAAGGCGCTGCACGAGCGCGTCATCGGCCAGGAGGAGGCGATCTCCGCACTGTCGAAGACCATCCGCCGCACCCGCGCCGGACTGAAGGACCCCAAGCGTCCCTCGGGCTCGTTCATCTTCGCCGGGCCGACCGGCGTCGGCAAGACCGAGCTCGCCAAGGCGCTCGCCGAGTTCCTGTTCGACGACGAGGCGGCGATGATCTCGCTCGACATGTCGGAGTACGGCGAGAAGCACACCGTCTCGCGACTGTTCGGCGCCCCTCCCGGGTTCGTCGGCTTCGAGGAGGGCGGCCAGCTCACCGAGAAGGTGCGGCGCAAGCCGTTCAGCGTCGTGCTCTTCGACGAGATCGAGAAGGCGCACCCCGACATCTTCAACTCGCTCCTCCAGATCCTCGAGGAGGGCCGTCTCACCGACGGCCAGGGTCGGGTTGTGGACTTCAAGAACACCGTCATCATCATGACGACGAACCTCGGCACGAAGGACATCTCGAGCGGCCCAGTGGGCTTCCAGCTCGAGGGTGACACCCGCACCGGCTACGACCTCATGAGCGGCAAGGTGAAGGAGGAGCTGAAGAAGCACTTCAAGCCCGAGTTCCTGAACCGCGTCGACGAGATCATCGTGTTCCCGCAGCTGTCGAAGCCCGAGCTCCTGCAGATCGTCGACCTGTTCCTCAAGCGCCTCAGCGAGCGCCTGCTCGACCGCGACATGACCGTCGAGCTGACGGTGCCCGCCAAGGAGCGGCTGATCGAGGTCGGCTTCGACCCGGCCCTTGGCGCCCGGCCGTTGCGCCGAGCGGTGCAGCGCGAGGTGGAGGACCGCCTGTCGGAGAAGATCCTGCACGGCGAGCTCAACTCGGGCGACCACGTGCACGTCGACTTCCGCGACGGCGWGTTCGTGTTCACCACGTCGCAGCGGGCCCTGCCCGTCGGCGTGGGCGTGAACACCGGCGCCGCGATCGGCGCCGGGCCCGTGAGCCCCGACCTCGCGGCGGCTGCGGGCGAGTAGCCACCGCACGCACGGTTCGAAGAGCGGATGCCACGCGGCATCCGCTCTTCGCCGTTTCGGCCGCGGGTTCCGCCGCCGTGACGGCTGCCGCTCGCGCGGACGGTGTCGGTTCGTGGCGGCCTCCGCGCCGCCCGCCTGCCGGGCGCGGATAGCATGACGTGATGACCGACTTCACGGTGCGCCGCGCGCGCACGAGCGACGTGCCGAAGATCATCGCACTCGTGGAACCGCTCGTGTCCCGGCGCATCCTGCTCGGCAAGGAGCGGGTCGACCTGTACGGATCGGTGCAGGAGTTCCGCGTCGCCGAGGCCGCCGACGGCGAGGTCATCGGGGCGGGCGCGCTGCACGTCATGTGGGAGGACCTCGGCGAGGTGCGCACCCTCGCGGTCGACGACGCGTGGCTCGGACGAGGCGTCGGCCACGCCCTGCTCGAGACGCTCGAGTCGGAGGCACGCGAGCTGGGCCTCAGCCGGCTGTTCTGCCTCACCTTCGAGGTGGGGTTCTTCGGGCGCCACGGATTCGAGGACATGGGCGACGAGACCGTCGACCCCGCCGTGTACGCCGAGCTCGTGCGCTCGCACGACGAGGGCGTCGCCGAGTTCCTCGACCTCGCCCGCGTGAAGCAGAACACGCTGGGCAACACGCGCATGCTGAAACGGCTCTGACCGGGCATCCGGCGCGCCGGGCGACTGCCGGGACGATTGGCCTCCCGGTCGTACCCTGAGGGCATGTCGACGAATCCCGCACCGGCACGGCGGCAGTCGCCGCAGGTGTACCGACGTCGTCGGCTCCTGGTGCTCCTCGGACTCGTCGCCGTGATCATCGCGATCGTGCTGGTGATCGTGCGGCCGGGTTCGAGCCAGGGCGATGAGCCGGATGCCGCGGCCGGCGCCGCGCCGACGGCCACCCCCGACGCCACCGGCGAGCCGACCGCGCCGCCGACCGTGATCCCCACCGAGGCGACCGAGGTCGACGGCGACCCCTGCACCGCGAAGAACGTGGTGGTCGAAGCCGTCACCGACAAGACGGTGTACGAGGCGGGCGAGCAGCCGCAGCTCTCCGTGACGATCACCAACACGGGCAAGAACGTCTGCGTGCTGAACGCCGGGACGAACGCCCAGGTGTTCACGATCAAGAGCGGCGAGGAGCTCTACTGGCAGTCCACCGACTGTCAGGTGGACCCGATCGACGCCGAGGTGTCGCTGACGCCGGGCACGCCGATCTCGTCGAGCGTGCCGATCGTCTGGGACCGCACCCGGTCGAGCGCCGAGACCTGCGAGGGGCCGCGCGAAGCCGTGCCCGCCGGCGGCGCGTCGTATCACCTCGAGGTCACCGTCGACGGCATCGCGTCGGAGGCATCGAAGCAGTTCCAGCTCTACTGAGCCGCCGTCGGAGGAGTGTCCCCCGAAACACCGACACTGGAACGTCTCGCGCCCTTGTAGGGTGAGCGGCAGTTCGAGTGACTGGGCTCATTGCGCTTGGACAGCCTTCACCCACCGGCGATCGTCGGTGGGTGAAGGCGATCTGGGGGCCGTGACACGCCCGCTCGCACGTCGGCCTCGGCCTCGACGCGTGTTCCTCGCCGGAGTAGAATTCGCACGAGTTGCTTGGCCCGGACCCCGCTGAGTGATCGTGATGCATGCTGTCGCCTCGGCGTCGCCCGTGCCATGCGGGTTGCTCCGTTCTCGAAGGTGGGATGCAGCATGGGACGCTTCGTGTACGACCGCGATGCCACGGTCGAGATGGATGATCGCACCTTGGCGCACCTGCAGGTGGTCATCATCAACAAGCTGCGCAGGCAGGAGAGCTTCGCGCTCACGCTTCGCGATGATCAGCGGACGCTGAGCGTCTGGGTCTGCCCGCAGACCGCCGTGCAGTTCGTGTACTCGGGCAACAGGCACCCCACGCTCAACCGCGAGTGGATCGAGGAGCTCGCGGTGTCGGCGAACTCCATGGGCGGCCTCAGGTTGGTCCCCGAACCGTCGGCCGTGGCACACCACGAACTCGCGACGTCGATCGTCGAGGAGGCGGTCACCACCTGAGCCGGTTGTTCACAGCGGACTCACCGCCTATGGCGCGAGAACCGACCTAGGCTGTGCTCGCAGCCGGAATCGTGAGGGTCCGAGGCGCGTCGACGAAGACGAAGGCGGCCCCGTCGACCCCACGAT
>NZ_JBFUCL010000155.1:0-8301 GCF_056405255.1 Agromyces sp. P1_H4
CCTCAAGGTAGGAGACCGGGGTGGTCGCGTCGCCGACGGCGGCCGCGACGCGGTCGTAGGTCGCGGCATCCGCGAAGTCGCCGTGCACGTAGCTGAGACGCGCGGCGAATCGCTGGAACACCGACTCGTCGAGGGTCTCACCGGTGGCGACGATCGAGGTGCGGGCACGTTCGACGAGCTGGTCGATCGTCCAGTCCTCGAACGCGACGCCCACGATGGGGCACTGCAGCAGGCCGCGCTGCTCGAGTTTGTAGAGGGAGTGGAACGTCATCACCCGCGCCAGGTCGCCGGTGATGCCGAAGATGACGAGCACGTCGCCCTCGGGCTCGGTCGCTGCGGATCCGGTGGTCGCCATGGTCGTCTCCTAGCGGGTCCGGCGTCCGGAGCTCAGCACCGGGTCGACGAAGCCCGACCCGTGGTCGAGTTGGTAGTCGAGGTTGACCGCCGCGTTGATGAGCGACAGGTGGCTGAACGCCTGCGGGAAGTTGCCGAGCTGCTCCCCCGTGAGCCCGATCTCCTCGGCGTACAACCCGAGGTGGTTGGCGTAGGTGAGCATCTTCTCGAAGGTGAGCTGCGCCTCGTCGAGGAATCCCGACCGGGCGAGCGCGTCGACGTACCAGAACGAGCACAGCGTGAAGGTGCCCTCCGAGCCGCGCAGGCCGTCGGGCGAGGCGCTCGGGTTGTAGCGGTAGACGAGGCTGTCCGAGACGAGCTCGGTGTCCATGGCCGCGAGCGTCGACAGCCACATCGGGTCGCGCGGCGCGATGAAGCCCATGAGCGGCATGACCAGGAGCGACGCATCGAGCACGTCGGTGTCCTGGTGCTGCACGAAGGCCTGGCGCTCCTCGTGCCACCCCGTCGTCATCACCTGCTCGTAGATCGCGTCGCGCTGCTCGCGCCAGCGGATGATGGGGGCGGGCCGGCCGTGCTCCTGCGCGAGCCGGATGCCGCGGTCGAGCGCGATCCAGCACATGAAGCGGCCGAACGTGAACTTCTGCTGGCCGCCGCGCGTCTCCCAGACGCCCTCCTCGGGCTGGTCCCAGTTGTCGCAGACCCAGTCCAGCATGCTGCTGATCTGCGTCCACCCGACGTGCGGCAGCTGGAGTCCGTGGGTGTCGGCGAGGTGGATGGAGTCCATCGCCTCGCCGTAGATGTCGAGCTGCATCTGGTCGGCCGCGCCGTTGCCGATGCGCACGGGGAGCGAGCCGCGGTATCCGGCGAGGTGCTCGAGCGACTCCTCGACGAGGTCGGACGACCCGTCGACGCGATACATGATCTTCAGTGGCCCCGAGCCGGTGCCGACGCTCTCCTTCACCCGGTCCATGAGCCAGGCCACGAACGCCTCGGCCTCCTCGGTGTAGCCGAGTCCGAGCAGTGCGTAGACCGAGAACGACGCGTCCCGGATCCACGTGTAGCGGTAGTCCCAGTTGCGTTCGCCGCCGACCTGCTCGGGCAGGCCCGCCGTGGGTGCGGCGACGAGTGCGCCCGTGGGCGCGTAGGTCATGAGCTTCAGGGTCATCGCCGACCGGGCGACCATCTCTCGCCACCGGCCCCGGTACGTCGACCGGTTGTTCCACTCGCGCCAGAAGGCGCGTGTCTCGGCGAACAGCGCGCGCAACTCGTCCTCCGAGACCTGGGCCGGGTCGGCACCGCCGGTCTCCATGACGACGCCGGTGATCTCCCCGGCGTTCAGCGTGCCGGTGATGCGGATGCCGCCGTCGACGAGTTCGACGTGACCGGCGCGCTCCGTGCCATGCACGATCATCCCGCCGACGCGGTGCACCGTCAGCGACTGGTCGCCGGCGGTGAACCGCACGCCGTGGCCCTCGACGGGCTCGATCGTGTGCTCGGCACGCCCGTAGTCGAAGCGCGGCTCGACGACGCCCTCGAACGTCATGGTGCCGCGCACCACCCGGAGCAGGCGCACGATCCGGTGCCGATCGGTCGCCTCGTGGCCGGCGACCGGCATGAAGTCCACCACCTCGCCGACGCCCGCCTCCGTCATGAACCGCGTGATCAGGATCGCGGTGTTGGGCAGGTAGAGCTGCCGGGTCACGTAGTCGTCGGCGATCGGCCGGACCCGGCAGAACCCGCCCTGCTCGGCGTCGAGCAGGGACCCGAAGATGCTCGGCGAGTCGAACCTCGGACTGCAGAACCAGTCGATCGTGCCGTCGGTCGACACGAGCGCGGCGGTCTGCAGGTCGCCGATGAGCCCGTGGTCCGCGATGTTCGGGTACTCCCCCATGGACACCCCTTCCCCCAGGGCCCATCGTGGCACGGGACGTCGTCGTGTGTCATGACCACTTCGGGGCGAATCGGTGCCATCCAGGTGACGTACCCTCAGGGCAGGAGGTCATCATGATCATGAACGCCCCCGCACTGCTCCGGCTCGGGGTGATGGCCACCTCTCGCAAGGTCGACGAGCAGCGCCTGCCGATCCATCCCTCGCACTTCGAGCGGATCGACGACGACCTCCGCGCGAACCTCATGCTCGAGACCGGGTACGGCGACCGCTTCGGCATCTCCGATGCGCAGCTCGCCCCGTTCGTCGGCGCCATCGCCTCGCGCGAGGCGATCCTCGCCGAGGCCGACGTCATCACCCTGCCGAAGCCGCTCGCCTCCGACCTCGCCGACTTCCGCGACGGCCAGGTGCTCTGGGGGTGGCCGCACTGCGTGCAGGACCGCGAGATGACGCAGTTCGCGATCGACAAGCGCCTCACCCTCATCGCGTGGGAGGCCATGAACCACTGGAAGGCCGACGGCGGGTTCGGACTCCACGTGTTCCACAAGAACAACGAGCTCGCCGGGTACTGCTCGGTGCTGCACGCGCTGCAGCTGTGCGGTTCGACGGGCGACTACGGTCGTCGGCTGAACGCGGTGGTGATCGGCTTCGGCGCGACGGCTCGCGGCGCGGTCACGGCGCTGAACGCGCACGGCATCCACGACGTGCGCGTGCTGACGAACCGCGATACCGCCGCCGTCGGATCGCCGATCCCGTCGATCGACATCATCCAGTTCGAGCACGACCCCGACGCGCCGTATGCGAGCACGGTCAACACGGAGGACGGCCCGGTCGACCTGGCACCGTTCCTCGCCGCCCACGACATCGTCGTGAACTGCACCCTGCAGGATCCGAACGCGCCGCTCACCTACCTCCGCACGGAGGACCTCGCCGCCTTCCGCCCCGGGAGCCTCATCGTCGACGTGTCGATCGACGCGGGCATGGGGTTCGAGTGGGCCAAGCCCACCTCGTTCGCCGATCCGATGTTCACGGTCGGCGAGTCGACGAACTACTACGCGGTCGACCACAGTCCGTCGTACCTCTGGAACTCCGCCACGTGGGAGATCAGCGAGGCGCTCATGCCGTTCCTCCGCATCGTCATGGAGGGTCCGGAGGCGTGGGCCGCCTCCGACACGATCAGGCGTGCGACCGAGATCGAGCACGGCCAGGTCCGCAACGAGGCGATCCTCCAGTTCCAGGGGCGCTCGCCGGAGTACCCGTATCCGCAGCGTTCCTGAGTCGGCGCTCCGCCGGCGCCGGTGACGGATGCCGCGGAGCCTACGGCCGCGGCGGTCCGGCGATCACCCGCTCGCGCGAGTACCGGGCGACGCGCTCGGCGGGAACCCGCCAGTCGGCCTCGAGCCACCACGTGACGCCGGCGTCGGCCCACGGACGCACGACCGCGGCATCCGCGACCCGGTCGACGCCGCCGGTGGTGCCCTCCTGCACGATGTCGAACGGCCGGTCGCCGAGCCCGAGGCGGTCACGCTCGGCGCGGATCCACGCGATCGCGTCGGCGGCGATCTCGGGCGTGTAGGTGCGCTGCTGCTCGACCGGGTCGATGCCGTCGGCGCCGGGCGGCGCGTAGTTCGGGATCCAGCCGTCGTAGCGGGCGACGCGACGCATCGACCTCGTGCGGGGCCACACGCCGACGACCCACGTCGGAATGCGCGGCTCCTGCACGATCGCCGGCGGCAGCATGGCGTCGGTGCGCGTCGCTCGGAAGTGCTCGCCCTCGTACTCGAACGGCTCCGCCTGCCAGAGCTGCTGTATGAGCTCGAGGCCCTCGTCGAGCAGTTCGGCGCGCACGCGACGGCCGGGATCGTCCTCGAAGATCCAGAACCGCTGCTCGACGTCGGCGGGGACGCCGAGGCCGGCTGAGAGGATCACCCGACCGTTCGAGAGGCGGTCGACGGTCATGGTCTGCCCCGCGAGCTCCCACGGCCGGCGCCTCGGCACCGGGGTGAGCATCGTACCGAGCCGGATGCGCTCGGTGACCATGGCGGCCGCCGCGAGCGTCGACCACGGATCGGTGGCCCAGATGCCCTCCCAGACGAAGAACGCGTCCCACCCGGACTCCTCGGCGAGCGCCGCGAGCTCGACGGCGAACGCCGGATCGGACCCGGTGTAGATGAAGCCGTGCTGCATGCGGCCGACGTTATCGCCGACCGCCGACACGCCCTGGCCCGCAGTGCCGCGCGGGTCAGCTCGCGCGGCGATACCGGATGTGCGTGGCCAGCGGCGACTGCAGCACCTCGACGGGCTCGAACCCGAACGAGTCGACGCCGTCGAAGATCCGCTCGCCCGAGCCGAGCAGCACCGGGGCGATGTCGAGGGTGAGCTCGTCGACGACCCCGGCCACGAGCGCCTGCCGAACCGTGGATGCGCCCCCCGCGATGTCGACGCCGCCGTCGCCGGCCGCCTCGAGGGCGCGTGCGTATGCGGCGTCGAAGCCGTCGGTGACGAAGTGGAAGGTCGTTCCGCCCTCCATCTCGATCGGCTCGTGCGCGTGGTGGGTGAGCACGAACACCGGTGCGTGGTACGGCGGCTCGGCACCCCACCATCCACGCCAGTCCTCCTCGTCCCACTCGCCGCGGATCGGCCCGAACATGTTGCGGCCCATCACGTACGCACCGCGTGGACGCATGAGCCAGCCCGCCGCGATCTCGTCGGCATCGTTCGCGCGGGGGTCGCCGATGTGCCAGCCGTGCAGCTCGATCCCACGCCTGCCGAGCGGGTTGTCGCGGCTCTGGTCGGGACCGGCGACGAAGCCGTCGAGTGAGATCGACATGTGGCAGGTGGTGTCCGTCATCGACGACCCTTCCGAGCGAGTGGGAGGCAGTGGCGGCAATCTACCCGACCTGCGGCCCCGCCCGCGATGGAGTAGCGTCCATGGATCCACTTCCTCGCGGGACGGCGACGATCCGAGGCCGAATGAGCGACGACGACGACCGCACGGTCGACCGCTACCTTGCTTCGCTCGACGAGCAGACCGCCCGCGACAGCGAGACGCTGATCGAGATGATGCAGCGGATCAGCGGGCACCCGCCGACGTTGTGGAATGTCGGCACCATCGGGTTCGGCACGTACCACTACCGATATGACACCGGACGCGAGGGAGACGGTCACACGATCGGCTTCTATCCGAGGAAGGGCAAGCTCACCATCTACCTCATGGATGGCACCGCGCGCCATGCCGAACTGCTGGATGAGCTCGGCACACACTCCACCACCGGCTACTGCGTGTACCTGCGGCGGCTCGGCGATGTCGACCTCGGAGTGCTCGAACGGCTCATCCAGGCATCGTTCGACTTCGTCGAGTCGAAGGCCCGAGAGGGGCCGATCCGCGAGATCCTCTGGAAGGCCGAGGTCTAGCGAGGCGCGAATTACCTACGCTGCATAGGCGTTCACCTAATGCTGTTAGGCTGAACGAATGCGAACCTCGGCACTGTCGACCTCAGCGGTCATCGAACGTGGCGCCTCCCTGGCCGATGCCAACGGCTTCGCCGCGCTCACGATCGCCGACGTCGCCCGCTCGCTGAACGTGCAGGCGCCGAGCCTGTACAGCCACGTGCGCAACCTCCAGGCCCTGCGTGACGGCATCGCGATCCTTGCCCTCCAGGAACTGGCCGATCGCATCGTGGAGGCCATCATGGGGCGAGCGGCGAAGGCCGCCCTCACCGGCTTCGCGGACGCCCACCGTTCATTCGCCCGCGAACGCCCGGGATGCTGGGAGGCCCTGCAGACGCCGCAGGGCGATGACGTCGCCGCAGCACCGGCCGCCCGGCGGCTCGTCCAGGCGACGAGCACCGTGCTCTTGGGCTACGGGATCGCGCCGGGTGAGCACGTCCATGCGACACGGATCGTCGGCAGCGCCATCAATGGATTCGTCACGCTCGAGCGGGTCGGCAACTTCGCGCACAGTGCGCCGCCCGCCGATTCCACGTGGCCTCGACTCATCGATGCGCTCGACTCGGTCCTGCAGGACTGGGCCGCCAGGCCGACCACCCCGGCAGATCCGAACGACCCGGACAACCCCAACGACCCGAACGACCCGAACGAAGGCACACCATGATCGCCACACCGATCACCGCGGAGTTGATCCACGGAGCAATCGAACTCGAAGCGACGCCCCGCGGAATCAGGCCGCACCGGCTCCCCCGGGCCGTCCGCGAGCGTGACGCCGACCAGCAGCTGTCGCTCATGGAGGCGCAGCCGTCGGGCGTGCGGCTCGAGATGGTGACGGCGGCCCGCTCGATCACGGTCGCGATGCACGCCACACGTGTGGCCTATCGCGGCGTGGACCGGATGCGGGGCGCGGTCGACGTCGTCGTCGACGGCGCCGACCACTGGTCTCACGTGCTCGCTCACGGCGACCGGGTCGAGCTCGACCTGCAGACCGGCGAGTCGACGTTCGTGCCGGGCGGCACCGACCGCATCGTCATCGACGGCCTCCCCGCCGGCGAGAAGTCGGTCGAGGTGTGGCTTCCCCACAACGAGGCGATCGAGCTCGTCTCCCTGCACTCCGACCTGCCCGTCGGGCCCGACGATCGGCGAAGGCCGGTCTGGGTCCACCACGGCAGCTCGATCAGCCAGGGCTCGAACTCGACGTCGCCAACCCGCACCTGGCCGGCGGTGGCAGCCCGACGTGCGGGCGTCAGCCTGCACAACCTCGGCTTCGGCGGAAGCGCGCTGGTCGACCCGTTCATGGCTCGCGTCATCCGCGACACCCCCGCAGACCTCATCAGCATCAAGCTCGGCATCAACGTGGTGAACCACGACGCCATGCGTCTGCGGAGCTTCGTGCCGGCCGTGCATGGATTCCTCGACACGATCCGCGACGGGCATCCGACCACGCCGATCCTGCTGGTCTCGCCGATCTTCTGCGGAATCCACGAGGACACGCCCGGGCCGGGTGCGATCGATCCCACGTCGCTGGGCACGGGCGGCATGAGGTTCGTCGCGACCGGCCAGCCGGGCGACACCGCCCAGGGCCGGTTGACCCTCCAGGTGATCCGCACGGCACTGGCGGGCGTCGTGGAGGCGCGCTCGGACGATCCCAACCTGAGCTACCTCGACGGGCTCGCCCTGTACGGCGAGACCGATGCCCGGGCGCATCCGCTTCCCGACTCGCTCCACCCCGACACCGCCACGCACGAGCTCATCGGAGAGCGCTTCGCCGCAGCGCACCTCGTCATCCCCGGGGATGATTCCCGGCGCGAACCCAGTCGCGCGCGGCATCCGCTCGGTAGACTGCAACGACACCACGCCGCCTGCTGACCGGCATCCGCCGTGTCCGACGACTGGAGCCCCCTTCCATGGTCCACACCTCCCTGATTCCCTGGCTCGACCCCGAGACGATCATCTCCGCGGCCGGCCCCTGGGCCCTCGTCGTGGTGTGCGCCATCGTGTTCGCCGAGACAGGCCTGCTCGTGGGCTTCCTGCTCCCGGGCGACACGCTGCTCGTCATCTCGGGCCTGCTCACGAACACCTCGCTGGTGTTCGGCGTCGACATCTGGTGGGTGTGCCTCGCGATCGGCTTCGCGGCGTTCCTCGGCGGCGAGGTCGGGTACCTGATCGGCCACAAGTTCGGGCCGAGCGTCTTCGAACGCAAGGAGTCGGGGCTCTTCAGCGTGAAGAACGTCGAGCGCACCAACGCGTTCTTCGAGCGCTTCGGCGCCCTGGCGATCATCCTCGCGCGCTTCGTGCCGATCGTGCGCACGTTCGCGCCCGTCGCCGCCGGCGTCGGCCACATGAACTACCGCAAGTACACGCTCTACAACCTGATCGGCGCGTTCATCTGGGGCGTCGGGCTCACCTACTTCGGCTACCTCATCGGCTACATCCCGCCGGTGGCCGCGTTCGTGCAGGAGTACATCGACGTCATCCTCCTCGGCGCCGTGGTGATCACCCTCATCCCGACGCTCTGGCACTACTTCCAGTCGATGCGCAAGGCGAAGAAGTCCGCCGCGGCCCGCGATGACATGGTCACCGACCACGAGGAGGCGCAGCGCCTCGTG
>NZ_JBFUCL010000156.1:0-8229 GCF_056405255.1 Agromyces sp. P1_H4
GGTCGCGCGGCCGCGCCGGCGTGGCCGCCGCCCGCGGCCCGGAATGCGTCCGTCTCGTTCGCCATCGTTCCCCCGGAAGTCGGCGTCGGACATCCTCGTCCGTCGCCACGGTCGCACAGGGGGTAGGGCGAGTCAACGACCTCGCCGCGAGTCCGCGGACTCCGTGCGCGAACCGCGCGCGGACGGTGGACGCGGCGGCCGGCGGGCCTCGGAACGGCCGACGGCTTTCCGAGTCGCGGGTTCGTCTGGCAGGCTGGAGCCGTGACCGACGCCGACCAGACCGACTGGCTGACTGTTCCCGACCTCGTCGAGCTGCTCGGGCAGAGCCCGAGCAGGATCCGACGGCTCATCGACGACCGCCACCTGCTCGCCGCCCGCGTGGACGGCGTGCTGAAGGTTCCGGCGACCTTCCTCCGCGACGCCGCTCCGCTGCCCGAGCTGCACGGCACGGCCATCGTGCTCGCCGATGCGGGCTTCTCCGACGCCGAGGCGCTCGAGTGGCTGCTCGGTGAGGACGACAGCCTCGGCACCACGCCGATCGCCGCCCTGCGTGCCGGTCGCAAGTCCGAGGTGCGGCGAGTCGCGCAGGCGCTCGCCTGACGCCACGAGCGGCAGGCCGACGGGCGGTCAGCTCGTGCGCCGCGAGACCGCCTTGGCGAGTGAGCCGAGCTCGGCGCGCGCGTCGCGGCTGATCGGCGCATCGGCGAGCACCGCGGTGGCGCGCGCGACGTGCTCGGCGATGAGTCGCTCGATCTCGTCGACGGCGCCGCAGTCCGAGATGGTGCGCTGCAGCATCCGCACCTGCTCGGCGTCGAGATCGGCGTCGCCGAGGAGCTCGTCCAGCAGGTGACGCGGTCCGGCGGCGAGACGCTCACGGGCGATCGCCACGAGCAGGGTGCGCTTGCCCTCGCGGAGGTCGTCGCCACTGGGCTTGCCCGTGACCTCGGGATCGCCGTACACCCCGAGCAGGTCGTCGCGCAGCTGGAACGCGATGCCGAGCGGCAGCCCGAACCCGCGCAACGCGGCCACCTGGGCTGACGACGCACCGGCGATCGCCCCGCCGATCACGAGCGGCGACTCGACCGAGTACTTGGCGGCCTTGTAGACGATGACGCGCTCGGCGCGCGTGCGCTGGTCGGCGTCGGACTGGACCACCCAGGCCCGTTCCTCGAGGATGTCGAGGTATTGGCCGGCCGTCACCTCGGTGCGCATGCGCATGAACTCGGCGCGTGCCGCGCGGGCGTCCTGTCGGTCGGGAAGCGCCTGCAGCCCCTCGTCGAGGAGCTCGTCACTCCAGCCGAGCAGGAGGTCGCCGAGCAGGATCGCCGAGGCCCGCCCGAAGTCGGCCGGGCTTCCGGCCCACCCGGAGTCGGC
Organism: Agromyces sp. P1_H4; assembly: GCF_056405255.1. Lineage (NCBI taxonomy): Bacteria > Bacillati > Actinomycetota > Actinomycetes > Micrococcales > Microbacteriaceae > Agromyces > Agromyces sp. P1_H4. The sequence continues at coordinate 1,375 of NZ_JBFUCL010000156.1, forward strand.
ATGGAGCTGCTCGAACAGCTTGTGCGCCGCCGGGGCGCCGCGGCGGGTGTCGGAGTTGTCGATGATGTCGTCGTGCACCAGCGCCGCCGCGTGGAAGAGCTCGAGGGCGGACGCCGCCGACACGACGGGGAACCAGTCGCGTCCGGCCTCCGATTCGAAGGGATCGAAGCCACGTCCGCCGACCGCCTCCCACCCCCAGTAGCAGAACCGCGCCCGGAAGCGCTTGCCGCCGCTGAGAAACCGCCTTGAGAACTCGTCGAGGGAGTCCAGGTCGGGGCTGATCGAGCGGAGAATGGAGGTGCGTTCGGAGAGGAACTCCTCGATGCGCGCTTGCACCAGATCGACCAGCCGGGAACCGTGAGCCACCCGCCTAGCCTAGCGAGGCGGGGCGGGGCTAGAATGAGCTCGGATGCGTCGATCCCGAGCCTGAGGGGAATGAGATGCCGCTTTCAGAGCAGGAGCAACGTCTTCTCGAGGAGATGGAGCGGAACCTCTACCGCAATGACGCGGACTTCGTGCATGCCGTCGGCGGCGTACGTGGTCGACGACCCAACTACCGGGCGATCGTGCTCGGAGTGCTGGTCGCGGTCGCCGGCGTCGGGGCCCTCATCGCTGGCGTCGCCCTGCAGTTGCTCATCGTCGGCATCCTCGGCTTCGCCCTCATGTTCGCCGGCGTGCTCATCGCGATCACGCCCAGCAAGCGCGGGGCGGCGACGCCCGCACCCGCCGAACCGGCATCGGCCTCGGGCAAGGCTCGACGCTCGGGCGGGTTCATGGACCGCCTGAACGAGCGTTGGGACCGTCGCCAGGACGGTCACGACTAAGCCCTCCACTTCGCACCACCGCAACGGGTCGATCCTCGGATCGGCCCGTTTTTCGTTGCGCCGACGCTGATCCGGGGCGCCCGTTTCCCTCCGTGCGTCTCCACACCGCCCATTCCTGCGACCCGCGGCGGAGCGAGTGCGCGCCCGCGACTCCATGGATCGCGCATTCCCTCCACTCGCCTCCACCGTCTCTCTGGCGCGTATTCACAGGGATCTCACACCTCGGAGCCGCTGAAAACGAGCGAATGTCGTTGATCGGTGGATGAGAGTGGAGTAAAGTGGGGTCACCTGGATTCTGGCCGGAGGAAAGGGGGTGGTGCGGTGTTCCTCGGGACCTACGAGCCGAAGCTCGACGAGAAGGGCCGCGTCATTCTTCCGGCGAAATTCCGGGAGGAGCTGTCGAGCGGCCTCGTGCTCACGCGCGGGCAGGAGCGCTGCATCTACGTGTTCAGCGCACGCGAGTTCGAGAGCATGAGCGACAAGATCCGCCAGGCCCCGGTAACGAGCAAGCAGGCGCGCGACTACATGCGCGTCTTCCTCTCGGGGGCATCCGCGGAGACCCCCGACAAGCAGCATCGCGTCACCATCCCCGCAACGCTCCGCGCGTATGCGGGCCTGGACCGGGACCTCACGGTCATCGGCACGGGCAGCCGAGTGGAGATCTGGGATGCGACGGCGTGGCAGACATACCTCGCCGAGCAGGAGGCGGCCTTCGCGGACACGGCGGAGGAGGTGATCCCGGGACTCTTCTAGTCCCGGATTGCGACTCCCAGCCGTGCGCGCCTGATGCACTTCCCCGCATCAGGACGAACGGATGGGGATCGGAATCCGGGACCAGTCCCGAAGGAATCATGGACATCGAACGCATCCACACCCCGGTCATGCTCGAGCGAACGCTCGAGCTGCTCGCCCCGGCCATCGAGGCCGACGGCGCCGTGCTCGTCGACGCCACCCTCGGCATGGGCGGGCACGCGAGCGCATTCCTCACCCGCTTCCCGAAGCTCACGGTCATCGGGCTCGACCGCGACACCGACGCCCTCGCGATCGCGCGGGAGCGTCTCGCGCCGTTCGGCGACCGGGCGCGCTTCGTGCACACGGTCTACGACGGCATCGCCGAGGCCGTGCGGTCGGAGGGCTTCAGCGAGGTGCAGGGCGTGCTGTTCGACCTCGGCGTCTCCTCGCTCCAGCTCGACCGTGCCGAGCGAGGGTTCGCCTATTCGAAGGATGCCCCGCTCGACATGCGCATGGACTTCACCCAGGGCCGCACCGCGGCCGAGGTGATCGCCGAGTCCAGCGAAGACGAGCTGCGACGCATCTTCCAGGACTACGGCGAAGAGAAGTTGTCGGCCAGGTACGCCCGGGCGATCGTCAAGGCGAGGGCGGATGCCCCCATCACCCGATCGGCCGAACTCGTCGCCGTCATCACGGCGGCGACGCCCGTCGCGGTGCAGCGACAGGGGCATCCGGCCAAGCGCGTCTTCCAGGCCCTCCGCATCGAGGTGAACGAGGAACTGTCCGTGCTGCAGCGGGCGATGCCCGCGGCGCTCGACACGGTGGCGGTCGGCGGCAGGATCGTCGTGCTCGCCTACCAGTCCCTCGAGGACCGCATCGTGAAGCGCGTGCTCCAGGCCGCCTCGAGCTCCACGGCACCCGCCGGGCTCCCGATGGAGCTGCCCGAGCACCGTCCGCAGTTCCGGCTCCTGGTGCGCGGAGCCGAACTGGCGAGCGAGTCGGAGCAGGCCGAGAACCCGCGCGCCAAGCCCGTGCGGCTGCGTGCCGCCGAACGAGTGAGGAGGCCGTCATGACCGCACTGCCGGCCCACGGCGCTCCGGCCCCACGGCGGAGCCCGGCGCCACGACCCGAACGGCGACTCCGACCGGCGCCGCAGCCGAACGGCCGCGCCAAGCCGCGGCTCGCCTACGCCGTCATCGCGCTGGGCGGGGTCGCCGTGATCGTCGTCGCGCAACTGCTCCTCTCGATCGCGGTGGCGCAGGGCGCCTACGAGATCGACGGCTACCAGGTGCGCCAGGCCGAACTGGAACGAGAGCACCAGAAGCTCGCGGAGGACCTCGACCGGGTCGAGTCACCGCAGTACCTCGCGAAGAACGCGGAGGCGCTCGGMATGGTGCCCAACGCCAACCCGGTCTACCTGCGGCTCTCCGACGGCGCCGTGCTCGGCCAGCCCACGCCGGCGAGCGGCGGCGCCGCGGCATCCGCCCCGCTGGTGCCGAATGCGCTCATCGACGGCGTGCCGCTCGTGACCGAGCAGGCGACGGGGGAGACTCCGAACGGAACGACACCAGGGGAGGGTGCGGCAGCGGCGCCCGACGCCGCGGCCGTGGTCCCGCCACCGGCCGACGGCCTGCCGACGCCCGCGACGCACTGACCAGCACCCGACGAGGAAGGCGCGAATGAACCGCACGAGCCGACACCCGATGCGGCGAATCCTCCTGGCCGGCGTGATCCTGGTGGCGCTCGTCGGCGTGTTCGTCGTGCGACTCGTCGACATCCAGGTCGTGCGGGCGGCGGAGCTCAGCGCCGAGGCCGAGGGCCGGCGGTCGACGGACGTGAAGGTGTACGGGTCGCGCGGCGACATCGTGGACGCGAACGGGATCGTGCTCGCCGACACCGTCATGCGGTACGACATCGCCCTCTCGCCGAAGAACGCGAGCGCGGGTCCGATCATCCGCGAGGAGCCCGATCCCGCCGACCCCGACAAGACCAAGCGCGTGAAGGTGCCGCTCGAGCAGTCCGCCGCCGAGCTCGGCGCCGTGGTCGGACTCACGGGCGAGCAGGTGCAGGCGATCATCACCGACGCCCTCGCCGGCGACCCCGAATCGGACTTCGCGTTCGTCGCGAAGCTCGTGGACACCGACACCTACGAGAAGGTGAAGGCGCTCGACATCCCGTGGGTCGTGCCGTGGGAGCATCCCAGCCGGCGGTATCCGAACGGCGCCGTCGCGGGCAACCTGCTGGGCTTCGTCGATCCCGACGGCAACGCCGTGGCGGGCCTCGAGTACTCCGAGGACGAGTGCCTCGCGGGCGAGGACGGCGAGCTCAGCTACCTGCACAGCCTGCAGGACTGGGTGCAGATCCCGGGCACGCAGGTGATCCACAAGCAGGCGCACGACGGCGGCACGCTGAAGCTCACGATCGACTCCGACCTGCAGTGGATGGTGCAGCGCATCGCCGAGGCGCAGGTGCAGGCCGTGGGCGCCGACTGGGCGACGGTCACCGTCATGGAGGCGAAGACCGGGCGGCTCCTCGCGGTGGCCGACGTGCCCACCGTGGATCCGAACGACCCGTCGTCGACGGCGGAGGCCGACCGAGGCTCTCGCTCGTTCACCGCGCCGTTCGAGCCCGGCTCGACGTTCAAGGCGCTCACCGCGGCATCTGTCATCGACGCCGGCAAGGCCGACCCGCTGAGCCAGATCGTGGCCCCCTATCGGTACCTGCCGGCCAACGGTGCCAACATCAACGACAGCGCCGGCCATGACGACGAGCGCCTCACGCTCACCGGCGTGCTCATCGAGTCGTCGAACACCGGCATGTCGAAGTTCGGCGAGCTGATGACCGACCGCGAGCGGTACGACGACATGCTGAAGTTCGGGCTCGGCCAGGAGACGGAGGTCGGATTCCCCGCGGAGGCCTCCGGCGACCTGCACGGCGACCCCGACGACTGGGACAACCAGACGAAGTACGCGACGATGTTCGGCCAGGGCCTCACCACGACGGCGGTGCAGATCGCGAGCGCCTACCAGACGATCGCGAACGGCGGCGTGCGCATGCCGGTGCGCCTGGTCGACGGCTGCGGCGACGTTGCCACGGCGAAGCCCGAGGGCGCGAGGGTCGTCTCCGAGCAGGCGGCCGACCAGACCAGCCAGATGCTCGAGCGCGTGTACCTCGAGGGCTGGCTCGCCGACAAGTGGGAGATCCCCGGGTACCGGGTCGCCGCGAAGACCGGTACGGCGCAGGTGCCCGACGGCAACGGCCACTATCTCCACGGGTACCTGGTCTCCGTGTCGGGCTTCGCGCCGGCGGACGATCCGCAGTTCGTCGTTTCGGTGAGCATCATGAATCCCGTTAAGATGAATTCGTCCGCCGCATCCGCTCCCGTCTTCCAACAGGTGATGAGCCAGGTGCTGAAGAAGTATCGGACCGTTCCATCCGGCGCCCCGGCGCCCGAGCTGCCAGCAACCTGGTGAGAAAGTTGGGTTCGTGACCGGATCGCCCCCCGCGGCCCTCCGGCCGCAGCATCCGAGCCCCCGATCGCTCCACGGCCTGGCCGAGACGTTCGGCCTCGAGGTGCACGGCGACATCGACGACCTCGAGGTGACGGGCGTGGTGCTCGCCTCGTCGGCCGTGCGGCCCGGCGACCTCTACGTCGGCGTGCCGGGGCGCAACGCGCACGGCGCTCGCTACGCCGACGCCGCGCGCGATGCCGGTGCCGTCGCCGTCATGACGGATGCCGCGGGCGCCGAGCTCGCGCGCGACTCGGGCCTGCCCGTGCTCGTCACTCCCGACGCCCGGGCCGCCCTCGGCGAAGTCGCCGCGTGGATCCACCGCACGGCCGAGAACCCCGCGACGTTGTTCGCCGTGACCGGCACGAACGGCAAGACGAGCGTCGTGTACCTGCTCTACGGCATCCTGCGCCAGCTCGGCGTGACCGCGGGCCTCACGTCGACGGCGGAGCGGCGCATCGGCGACGAGGCGGTCACCAGCTCGCTGACGACCCCCGAGGCGAGCGAACTGCACGCCCTGCTCGCCCGCATGCGCGAGGTCGACGTGCGCGCCGTCGGTGTCGAGGTGTCGGCGCAGGCGCTCTCGCGCCACCGCGTCGACGGCCTCGTCTTCGACGTGGTCGGGTTCACGAACCTCACGCACGACCACCTCGACGACTACGCGTCGATGGACGTCTACTTCGAAGCGAAACGCGAGCTGTTCCAGCCCGAGCGCGCCCGGCGCGGCGTGGTCACGATCGACTCCGAGTGGGGCCGTCGCCTGCTCGCGGAGTCGCGCGTGCCCGTCACGACCCTGTCGACCGACCCCGCGATCGAGGCCGACTGGCGCCTCACCGTGCTCGAGGAGACCCCCACCGACACCGCGTTCGTGCTCGAGGGCACGGCGGGTCGCCGGCTCGAGACACGGGTTCCCCTGCTCGGCTGGTACATGGCGGCGAACGCGGCCCTGGCCATCGTGATGCTCGTGGAATCTGGTTACGACCTCGAGCAGATCGCGGAGGTGCTCGAGCGCGACGGCGGTGTCGACGCCTACATCCCGGGCCGGGCCGAGCGCATCTCGGGCGACCGCGGGCCGATCGTCTACATCGACTACGGGCACAGCCCCGACGCGTTCCTGCAGACGCTGGGAGCGATCCGGCGGTCGACCGCCGGGCGCGTCATCATGCTGTTCGGCGCCGACGGCGACCGCGACACCACGAAACGCGCCGACATGGGCGCCATCGCGGCGCGGGGCGCGGACGTCGTGGTGATCACCGACTTCCACCCCAGGTGGGAGGACCCGGCCGCGATCCGCGCTGCGCTCATCGCCGGAGCGCGCGAGGCCGTTCCCGAGCGCGAGATCCACGAGATCGCCGATCCCCGCGAGGCGTTCCGGGCGGCGCTGGCCATGGCCGGCGAGGGAGACGCGATCCTCTACGCCGGCCCCGGCCATGAGGACTACCACGAGGTGAAGGGCGTGAAGATCCCCTATTCAGCGCGAGACGACGCGAAGCAGGCACTGCGTGAGGCGGGCTGGGGCGCATGATCGCGCTCACCCTCGCCGAGATCGCCTCGGTGGTCGGCGGCAGCCTGCACCTGGGCGGCACGGATGCCACGGGCGAGACGGTCGTCGACGGAACCGTCACGACCGACTCGCGTGAGATCGAGCCGGGCGATGTCTTCTTCGCGAAGCGCGGAGAGTTCGACGACGGGCACCGGTTCGCGCCGGCCGCCGTCGAGCGGGGCGCCGCGCTGCTGGTCGTGGAGCACCCGCTCGACCTTCCCGCCCCGCAGATCGTGGTCGCCGACAC
>NZ_JBFUCL010000157.1:0-8214 GCF_056405255.1 Agromyces sp. P1_H4
AACCAGCACAGCTCGGCGCGCCGGATCGTATATCCGCAGTGACGTGAAGCGAAGGGGCGCGGGACCCGTGGTGGCGCTCCCCGGCACGACTCGAATCGATTCGGCCTAGAATCAGCCCATGCACGCGGATGCCCCACCACGCCCGACGCTCGCCGACGTCGCGGCCAAGGCCGGAGTGTCGGCGTCTACGGCGTCGCTCGCCTTCAGCGGCTCGGGCCCGGTGTCGGATGCCACGAAGGAGCGCGTGCTCGCCGCGGCATCCGCCCTCGGCTACGCCGGACCCGACCCGCGCGCCCGCTCCCTGCGCCGGGGCCGCTCAGGGATCGTCGGCGTCGTGCTCGAGGAGCGCGTGCGCGCGGCCTTCCTCGACCCCGTGAAGATCCAGATGCTCGACGGCATCACCGAGGGCATCGCGCCGCTCGGGGCCGGCCTGCTGCTGCTCACCGACACCGGCGAGGCCGGCGGTCACGCCGTCGGCATCGAGAGCGCCCCCGTCGACGCGGTCGTGCTCGTCGGCTGCAGCCCGCGGCTCGGGCACTCGGTCGAGGCGCTGCGGCGTCGCGGCATCCCGGCCGTCGCGATCGAGGGCGATGCCGGCGACGACGTGCCGAAGATCTCCATCGACAACCGCGAGGCGACCCGCCGGGGAGCCGAGTACCTCAAGAGCCTCGGGCACACGGATGTCGCGCTCGTCACGCTCCCGTTCGACGCCGCCCGCACGCGCGGGCCGCTGACGCCCGAGCTCGAGCGCGGGAGCACCGCCGAGACCGCGAGCGAGCGGCTGCTCGGGGCCCGCGAGGTCTTCCCGCACGCGACCGGACGGTCGGCGGCCGCGAGCTCGATCGAGGAGGGCCTCGAGGCCGGACGGGCGCTGCTCGCCGACCCGGCGACGCGGCCCACGGCGATCATCGCGCAGAGCGACCTGCTCGCCGCGGGCGTCATCCAGGCGGCCGACGAGCTCGGCGTCGCCGTGCCGGCCGAGCTCAGCGTGCTCGGCTTCGACGGCATCCGCGTCGACGGGCTGCAGCACGACCTCACCACGCTCGTGCAGCCCTCGGTGGCGAAGGGTCGCGCCGCGGGCGAGGCCGTGGTGCGGCTGCTCGCCGGCGAGCCGCCCGAGTCGGTGTGCTTCACGAGCTCGCTGCACGTGGGCGACACGACGGCGCCGCCGCGCGCCTGATCTCGCATGAGCATCCGCCCGATGCGGGCCCAGGCGCCCCATCCCACGGATGCTCCTGCGTTCCGGTCGGCGCAGCCTAGGCCGGCGCGCCCGTCACCATCCAGCGCGCGCCGCGCGCCCGCAGCGACAGCGTCACCGCGCGAGCGGCGAGGTAGCCGATCGCGAACGAGCCGGTGAGCCACGCCAGCGCTGCGGCGCCGGGCAGCCCCGCGGCATCCGCCCACCAGACCGTGCCGAGCGCCAGCGGCACGAACACGGCGAGGTTCACGAGCCCGGTCCAGGCGAGGTAGCGGGCGTCACCGGCGCCGATGAGCACGCCGTCGAGCACGAACACGAGTCCGCCGAGGGGCGCCGACAGGCCGAGCACCACGAGCGACGGCGGCAGCAACGCGGCGACCTCGGGCGACGAGGTGAACAGCGCGGGCAGCACCCAGGCGGTGGAGATCACGAGCGCGCCGAGCACGACGCCCGATCCGATGCCCCACTCCACGCACCGCCGCAGCACGGCTCGGACGTGCGCCACGTCGCCCGAGCCGAGCCCCTTGCCGATGAGCGCCTGTGCCGCGATGGCGAGCGCGTCGAGCGCGAACCCGAGCGTGAAGTAGATCGTGATGGCCACCTGGTAGGCCGCCAGCTCGTCGGATCCGAGCGACGTCGCCGCCCACGTGGCGAGCAGCAGGGCGACGCGCAGGCTCGCGGTGCGCAGGAACAGCCAGCCGCTCATCGCCGCGCCGCTCAGCACGCCCGCGTGGTGCGGCCACGGGCTGGCACCGACCCGCCGCACGTGCTGCGCGATGACCACCAAATACACCACGACCATGCCCCACTGCGCGATCACGGTGCCGATCGCCGACCCCGCGATGCCGAGTCCGAGGCCGTAGATGAACAGCGCGTTGAGGCCGATGTTCACCGTGAAGCCGAGGCCGGCCACCCACAGGGGCGTGCGCGTGTCCTGCATCCCGCGCAGCAGGCCGGTGGCGGCGAAGACGACGAGCATCGCCGGCAGCCCGGCCATCGAGATCGACAGGTAGACGGATGCCTCGGCGGTGACCGCCGCCGACGCCCCGAACACGCCCACGAGCCAGGGCGTCGCGAGCCACCCGGCCGCCGCGAGCACGACGCCGAGCCCGAGGGCGAGCCACAACCCGTCGACCCCGGATGCCACCGCAGCGCGCTCGTCGCCCGCCCCGAGCCGTCGCGCCACCGCCGGCGTCGTGGCGTAGGCGAGGAACACCATGAGGCCGATGATCGTCTGCAGCACGGCGCTCGCGAGGCCGAGGCCGGCGAGCGGCACAGCGCCGAGGTGCCCCACCATGGCCGTGTCGGCGAGCAGGAACAGCGGCTCGGCGATGAGCGCGCCGAGCGCCGGCACGGCGAGCCGGAGGATGTCGCGGTCGACGGCGCGACGGAAGAGCGCAGTGGTCATATGCTCCCGAGCCTAGGCGGGCCTGCCGACGGCCGGACCGCCGCACGCGGCATGCCGCACGGTCGCGTCGGGCGCCCCGCACGGGGCTAGTGTGGCGCTGTGACCACGCGCGAGTCGACGGGGATCGGGCGACGGATGCTCCGCCTGCGTCGCCGCGGCCTGCACCCGGCGCAGGCCGTGGTCGTGGGCTTCGCCTCGGTGATCCTCGCCGGCACGTTCCTCCTGCTCCTGCCGATCTCCGCGGCCGACGGGCGGCCGCCGTCGTTCGTCGACGCGCTCTTCACGGCGACCTCGGCGGTCTGCGTCACGGGGCTGACCGTGCTCGACACGGTGACGTTCTGGAGTCCGTTCGGGCAGGTCATGATCCTGCTCATGATCCAGCTCGGCGGCCTCGGCATCATGATCTTCGCGTCGCTGGTCGGCTTGCTGCTGGCCAGGAAGATGTCGGTGCGTTCGCGACTCAACACGGCGAGCGAGGCGAAGAGCGTGGGGTTCGACGACGTGCGGGGCCTCGTTCGCGGCATCGTCCTCATCTCGTTCACGATCGAGGGCGCCACGGCGACACTGCTGTTCCTGCGCTTCCTGCTCGGCTACGGGTACGGCGTGGGAGAGGCGGCATGGCATGCCGTGTTCCACGCGGTCTCGGCGTTCAACAACGCCGGCTTCGCGCTCTACTCCGACAACTTGATCGGGTTCGTGGCCGACCCGTTCATCTGCCTGCCGATCGCGGCGGCCGTCATCCTCGGCGGGCTCGGCTTCCCGGTCATCATGCAGCTGCGCAAGGAGCTCCGGCGGCCGCTGCACTGGTCGATGAACACCAAGCTCGTCCTGTGGGGCACGCTCGTGCTGCTCGTGGGCGGCACGGCGTACATCACGGCGTTCGAGTGGGACAACACCGCGACGCTCGGTACCCTCGACCCCGGCGCGAAGGTGCTCGCGGGGTTCTTCCAGTCGGTGCAGACCCGCACGGCCGGGTTCAACTCGGTCGACATCGGGGCCATGCACGACGAGACCTGGCTCGGCATGGACGTGCTCATGTTCATCGGCGCGGGTCCGGCCGGCACGGCCGGCGGCATCAAGGTGACGACGTTCGCGCTGCTGTTCTTCGTCATGCTGACCGAGCTGCGCGGCGACCCGGCCGTGAACATCTTCGGCAAGCGGCTGTCGCGGGCGGTGCAGCGCCAGGCGATCACCATCGTGCTCATCGCGGTGGGAGCGGTGATGGCGGGCACGCTCGCGCTCATGCTGCTCGTCCCGGAGGACCTGGACCGCACCCTCTTCGAGGCGGTGTCGGCGTTCGGCACCGTCGGGCTCTCGACGGGACTGACGCCCGAGCTGCCCGACCCCGGCAGGCTCGTGCTCGTGGCGCTCATGTTCATGGGCCGGCTCGGCCCGCTCACGCTCGGCTCGGCGATCGCCCTGCGTCACCGCCGGATCCTCTACGAGTTCCCCAAGGAAAGGCCCGCCGTTGGCTAAGTTCTCGATCTTCAGCAGTGACACGACCCGTCGCATCGCCGAGGCCGACTCGGTGGCCGTGATCGGGCTCGGGCGCTTCGGCAGCTCGCTCGCCCTCGAGCTCATGGCCGGCGGCACGGAGGTGCTCGGCATCGACCTCGACGAAGAGCTCGTGCAGGCGCTGAACGGCGAGCTGACCCAGGTCGTTCGCGCCGACTCCACCAAGGAGGAGGCGCTGCGCCAGCTCGCGGTCGACGAGTTCGACCGCGTGGTCGTGGCCATCGGCGACGACATCTCGGCGTCGATCCTCACGTGCTCGGTGCTGCTCAGCATGAAGACGCCCGTGATCTGGGCCAAGGCGGTAGACGATCGGCACGGCCTCATCCTCGAGCAGCTGGGCGTGCACCACGTGATCTACCCGGAGAAGGACATGGGTCGCCGCCTCGCGCACCTCGTGCGCGGCAATGCCCTCGACTACATCGAGGTCGACAAGGGCTACGCACTGGTGAAGGCGTCGGCGCCGGCGGTCCTGCTCGGCAGGCGCCTCGGCGACACCGGACTCCGCTCGGCGTACGGGGTGACCGTCGCCGCGTTCAAGAAGCCCGAGGGCGAGTGGAGGAACGCCGACCAGGACACGGTGCTGGACGAGGGCGACACCATCCTGGTGGTCGGTCCGACCTCGAGCGCCGAGGGCTTCGCACAGCTGCGCTGAGGCGAGCGGATGCCGCACGCCTGCGAGTGCACCGTGAGACGTGCCGTCGCGGCATCCGCTGTGCCGGTCCCGAGTCCTAGGCTGGGGTGATGACCGACGTCACGCTCCCCTCAGGCATCGCGAAGGACGAACTCGACGGCGAGGTGCGACCGCAAGACGACCTGTTCCGCCACGTCAACGGCAGGTGGATCGAGCGCACCGAGATCCCCGCCGACAAGGCCCGCTACGGCTCGTTCCTCGTGCTGCACGAGGAGGCCGAGGCGGCCGTGCGCGACATCATCGTCGAGGCGCAGCAGGCCGAGCCGGGCACCGAGGACCGCAAGGTCGGCGACCTCTTCGCCAGCTTCATGAACGAGCAGCGGGCCGACCTGCTGGGCGCCACGCCCATCGCCGGGCAGCTCGTCGACGTGTCCCTCATCAGCTCGGTCGAGCAGTTCCTCGAGACCCTCGGCCGCCTCGAGCGACAGGGCGTCTCGGGCTTCCTGCAGCTCTACGTCGACAACGACCCGGGCGACCCCGAGCGCTACCTCGTCTTCGTGGAGCAGGGCGGCATCGGCCTGCCCGACGAGAGCTACTTCCGCGAGGAGCGCTTCGAGGCGGTGCGCGCCGCGTACGCGAAGCACCTCGAGCGCATGTTCGCCCTCGCACAGCTCGACGACGCGGGGGATCGCGCGGTGCGGGTCTTCGACCTCGAGGCCGACCTCGCGAAGGCGCACTGGAACAACGTCGACACCCGCGACAGCGAGAAGACCTACAACCTGTTCCAGTGGTCGGATGCCGCGGCCGCGGCATCCGTCGACCTGCAGGTGTGGCGCGACGCCATGGGCGTGCCCGAGGGCGCGTTCGACGAGCTCGTGCTGCGCGAGCCCTCGTTCGTCGAGGGCCTTGGCGCGCTGCTCACCGAGGAGCGCCTGCCGGCGTGGCGCGACTGGCTCGCCTGGCAGGTGATCCGGTCGAGCGCCGCCTACCTCTCGAACGACTTCGTCGAGGCGAACTTCGACTTCTACGGCCRCAYGCTCACCGGCACCCCGCAGATGCGCGAACGGTGGAAGCGCGGGGTCTCGCTCGTCGAGGGCGCCATGGGCGAGGCCGTGGGCCGCATCTACGTCGAGCGGCACTTCCCGCCCGCGGCGAAGGAGGCGATGGACGACCTCGTCGCGAACCTCGTCGAGGCGTACCGGCAGTCGATCACCGCCCTCGACTGGATGGGCAAGAAGACCCGCTCGCGCGCCCTCGACAAGCTTGCGAAGTTCACGCCGAAGATCGGCTTCCCCGTGAAGTGGCGCGACTACTCGAAGCTCGAGATCACCGCCGACGACCTGGTGGCCAACGTGCGCGCGACGGCCGAGTTCGAGTTCAACCGCGAGCTCGGCAAGATCGGCAAGCCGATCGACCGCGACGAGTGGTTCATGACGCCGCAGACGATCAACGCGTACTACAACCCCGGCTTCAACGAGATCGTCTTCCCTGCGGCGATCCTGCAGTACCCCTTCTTCACGGCCGAGCGCGACGCGGCGGCGAACTACGGCGCGATCGGCGCGGTGATCGGCCACGAGATCGGCCACGGCTTCGACGACCAGGGCTCGAAGTACGACGGCGACGGCCGGCTCACCGACTGGTGGACCGAGGCCGACCGCGAGGCCTTCGAGGAGCGCACGAAGGCACTCATCGCGCAGTACGACGCCCTGAAGCCGGCGCAGCTCGACGGCCAGGACCACCACGTCAACGGCGCCCTGACGATCGGCGAGAACATCGGCGACCTCGGCGGGCTCGCCATCGCGTGGAAGGCGTACGTGCTCTCGCTCGGCGGCGCCGAGCCGCCCGTGATCGACGGGCTCACGGGCGCGCAGCGCTTCTTCCTCTCGTGGGCGCAGGCCTGGCAGATGAAGGGCCGCGACGAGGAGGTCATCCGCCTGCTGGCCATCGATCCGCACTCGCCGAACGAGTTCCGGTGCAACCAGATCGTCCGCAACATCGACGAGTTCTACACTGGCTTCGGAGTGACCGCGGATGACGCCCTCTGGCTGGAGCCGGCCGAGCGGGTGACGATCTGGTAGGGCACTCCACTCATCCGTCCAGTCCATCTCTTTCGAGCGCGCCGCAGACCGCGGTGGGGGAGCGCCGAGCGTCCGAGGAAGATCGTGCAAGCACTGTGGTGACGTCGTCGCAGGGTTCCGAACGCCGAGCGCGCCACGCCAGCATCCGACACGGCAAGCATCGCACCGAGGAGCCGAACGAGAACTTCGCGCGCGGCTTCCACGCCCTGGGCGAGCTCGCGCTCGCGGGCGTGCAGGTCTCGGCGCGGGCGACCGACCTCGCGACCGGCAAGGTGCTGTTCTCCGTCGACGACCACGTCGTGATGCCGACGGCGTCCATCGGCAAGGTGCTGCTGCTCGTCGAGGTCGCCTCCCGGCTCACCGGCACGAGCGCCGAGGCGTTCACGGTGCTCGACCGCACGCCGCGCGACGCCGTGGGCGACTCGGGCATCTGGCAGCACATGCAGTCGCCGTCGCTGCCGCTCGCCGACCTCGCCGCGCTCGTCGCGGGTACGAGTGACAACCTGGCCACGAACGTGCTGCTGCGCCACGTCGGCCTCGAGGCGGTGCGCGCGCGCACCGAGGCGCTCGGCCTCACCCGCACGGCCCTGCTCGACCTCGTGCGCGACCACCGCGGACCCGACGACGCGCCGCAGCTGTCGATCGGCTCGGCGAAGGAGCTGACCTGGCTGTTCGCGTCGCTCGCGCGCGGCGAGATCGTGAGCCCCGAGGTCTCCCAGCGCGTGGTGGGCTGGCTGTCGCTCAACGCCGACCTGTCGATGGTCGCGTCGGCGTTCGGCCTCGACCCCCTCGCGCACCGCAAGCCCGACCACGGCGTGCTGCTCATGAACAAGACCGGCACCGACGGCGGCGTGCGCAGCGAGGTCGGCGTGCTCCGCGGACCTCGCGCGAGCGTGGCCTACGCGGTGTCGATGTACTTCGCTGACACGATGCTCACCTCCCGCCTCGCCGTGCTCGACGGCATGCACCAGGTCGGCGTCGACCTGCTGGAGTACGTGCACTGAGCCCTCGGCGCTGAGCCGTCGGCACTGGGCTCAGCCCTGCGCGAGCAGGGCGACGCCGTCGAGCACGGCCCGGTGCGTCTCGGGCGCCCCGAGCACCCGGAAGTGGCCGACGGCGGGGACCCGCACGTTCGTCGCCCCCTCGAGGAAGCTCCCGTCGGGGATGTGCGGGTCGTAGCGGCCGAACACCGAGACGATCCGCCCGTTGACCGACGAGGCGCGCCCGAGGGTCACGATCGTCTCGTCGCTCGGCATCAGGGCGCGCACGCTCGGATCGACGACGAAGCGGGCGAGCCGCGAGCCGCCGAACGGGGTGCAGATCGCGACGATGCCGATCACGCCGAGCGGCGCGCCGTCGGTCGACGTCGTCGTGGGTGCCGACG
>NZ_JBFUCL010000158.1:0-8211 GCF_056405255.1 Agromyces sp. P1_H4
GGTCCGCCCAGATGACGGATGCCGCGCCCGGCCGCCGGGCGCGGCATCCGTCGAAGCGACGATCAGATCGTGGCGCGGATCTGCCCGACCCGGCGCTCGCCGCCCATGACCCACAGGTCGAGCTCGGTCTGCACGTCGTCGACCGCGGCGTCGTCGACGGCACCGGCGGCCGCGAGCAGCCGCAGGGCGATGATCGTCGAGGCCCGCGACGAGCCGTCGAGCACCTTCAGGGCCGTGGTCGTGCCGTTCGGCGCGGTCATGACCATGACACCCTCGGCGCCCACCTTGGCGAACACCCCGAGACGTTCCATCGCCACCGTGTCGGGCTGGCCGGGCCCGCCGACCGCCCACGGGTGGTCGCGCGCGGCCTCGGTCAGCGCGGCCGCCTCCCGGTAGAGGGCGAACGGCGACGAGGTGGCGGCCGTCGTGATCTTCTGGATGCCACGCGCCAGCGCGACCAGGGTGATGGCGTGCACGGGCGCGCCGCAGCCGTCGACCGCGGTCGCCGCGGGTCGCTCACCGGTGAACCGCTCGAGCACGTCGAGGATGCGCTTCTGCAGCGGATGCTCGGGGTCGAGGTAGCCGTCGAGCGGCCACTCGTTCGCCACGCAGGCGAGCAGCATCGCGGCATGCTTGCCGGAGCAGTTCATGTAGACGCGATCGCGCGGCGCGCCGCTTCGGATGAGCTCGTCGCGTGCGACCTGGTCGCTCGGCGCCGCGGGCGGGCAGCCCAGCGCGGAGGTGGGCAGCGAGGCGCGACCGAGGAGGCCGCGCACGAGGGCGACATGTGCGGCGGTGCCGGAGTGGCTCGCCGTCGCGATCGCCGCGTCCTCGCCGCGGAGGGACACCCCCGACGTCATGACGGCGACCGCCTGGAACGGCTTCAGGCACGACCTGGGGAAGACGGGGGTGCGGGTGTCTCCGAGGGAGCGGAGGACCTCGCCCTCGGGGGAGAGCACGACGGCGGAGCCGGCGTGCCTGGACTCGATGAAACCACTGCGCTCGATCACGGCGAGTTCGACGGCGTCGCTGACGGAGAAGGTACCGGTCACCGGGTCATCCGAGCGCCGCGAATGCGTCGTCGAGCACGCGGAGCCCGTCGTCGATCAGGTCATCGCTCACGGCGAGGCTCGGCAGGAACCGGAGCACGTTGCCGAAGGTGCCCGCGCTGAGGAACAGCACGCCGTGCTGCGCCGCATACGCGATGAGCGCGGAGACCGCCTCGGGATTCGGCAGCTTGGTCGTCTGCCCGGTGCCCGGTTGCACGAGCTCGATGGCGATCATCGCGCCCAGGCCGCGGATCTCGCCGATCACGTCGTAGCGCTGCGCGAGCCGCTCGAGTCCGGCCTTCAGGCGCGCGCCGATGCGCTCGGCCTCGGCGAGCAGGTGGTTGGCCTCGATGGACTCGAACACGGCGATGGCGGCGGCGCAGGCGACCGGGTTGCCGCCGAAGGTGCCGCCGAGGCCGCCCGGCTGGGACGCGTCCATGATCTCGGCGCGGCCGGTGACGGCGGCGAGCGGCAGGCCGCCCGCGATGCCCTTCGCGGAGAGCACCAGGTCGGGCTCCCACCCGAAGTGCTCGCTGGCGTAGTACCGGCCGGTGCGGGCCATGCCGCTCTGGATCTCGTCGGCGATCATGACGACGCCGTGCTCGGTGCACCAGGCCTGCAGCCTGGGCAGGAAGCCCTCGGCCGGGACCATGAAGCCGCCCTCGCCCTGGATGGGCTCCACGACGAGGCAGGCGAGGTCGGTGGCGCCGACGACCTTCTCGAGGTAGGTGATGGTGCGAGCCGCGGCATCCGCACCCGACAGGCCGTCGCGGTAGGGGTAGGAGCTGGGCGCGTGGTACACGTCGCCGGCGAGCGGGCCGTACCCCGTCGCGTAGGGGTGCGCCTTGTAGTTCATGGCCATGGTGAGGTTGGTGCGGCCGTGGTAGGCGTGGTCGAGCACCGCCACGGCGCGGCGGCCGGTGAACTTGCGGGCGATCTTCACGCCGTTCTCGACGGCCTCGGCGCCCGAGTTCACGAGCACCGACTTCTTCTCCCAGTTGCCGGGGGTGTGCTCGGCGAGGAGCTCGGCCACGCGCACGTACTCCTCGTAGGGGGTGATCGTGAAGAGCGTGTGCACCACGTCCTGCAGCTGGTCGGCTGCGGCCTGCACCACGCGCTGCTCGGTGTGGCCGACGGTGGTCACGCCGATGCCGGCGCCGAAGTCGACGAACTGGTTGCCGTCGACGTCGACGAGGATCCCGCCGTTCGCGCGGTCGATGTACACGGGCAGCGCGGACGACACGCCGGCCGACACGACCTTCGCGCGTCGGGCGTGCAGCTCCTGCGATCTCGGGCCCGGGATGGCGGTCACGACGCGGCGCTCCTGCACCACGGAGTACACCGGGGCGGACGCGGTCTCAGCGGGGATCTGGGTGTCAGTCATGATGCTCCAACCCTATCGTCGCGGCCGCCTCGGGCCGCAGCCGTCGGACGGCCTCCGACCCGTCGGATGGTGCCAGAATCGAAGGACGCGCGCCCGGCCCGGATGCCGCGGAATGCGCGCGCGACAGGAGGAACGGCATGCTCGGCGAACACCACTACGCGGTGGAGGTGGAGTGGCAGGGGGATCGGGGCGAGGGCACCTCCGGGTACCGCGCCTACGGACGCCAGCACGTCGTGCGCGCGACCGGCAAGCTGCACGACCTCGCGGGGTCGAGCGATCGGGTCTTCCACGGCGATCGCGAGCGGTGGAACCCCGAGGAGCTCCTGCTCGCCGCCCTCAGCCAGTGCCACATGCTCTCGTACCTGCACGTCGCGACGCGTCACGGCGTGGTGGTGCGCGAGTACACGGATGCCGCGACGGGAACCATGATCGAGGACGGCCGTGGTGGCGGCGCGTTCAGCGAGGCCACGCTGCATCCGCGGGTCGTGGTGGCGGATGCCTCGATGCTGGCCCTCGCCGACGAGATCCACGCCGAGGCGGCCGACCTGTGCTTCATCGCGGCATCCGTCGCCTTCCCGGTGCATCACCGGTCGACGGCGGTCGTCGCGGACTGAGGTCAGCCCGCCGCGGCAGGCACCACCGGTTCGACGGCCGGGCAGGGGTGGCCGCCGACGAGGCGCGAGCACGGGGGGAAGAACGGCGGCAGCCGCTCGGCCTCTGGATCGCCGAACCAGCGGTGCCAGATGCGCCAGAAGTTCAGGTTGCCGAACGCCGAGCACCCGTCGCCCGTGTCGGGGTCGGCGAGCGTCGCGTCGCTCGGCTGGTACGGCGTGTAGTTGTAGAGGTTCGCGGTGGCCTGGTTGCGGATCTCGACGGGTGCGGCGCCGCACTCCGCGTTCGGGTGGAAGCCCACGTCGACGGTGCCGATGCGGTACTGCCGGTCGGGTTCCTCCGTGTACTGCCGGAACTGCCAGGCCGCGTTGTAGACCTGGTTGAAGAAACCGAAGTACTTCGTGTCGCAGTCGGCCGTGTCGGGGCATCCGTAGCCCGTCGCCCGCTCGTAGCCGCTCACGCTCGGCCGCGTCAGCAGGGACTGCTCCTTCTGCAGGAGCACCAGCAGGGTGCGGGGGCTGATGCCGCAGGCCTCGGCGACCTTCGCGACGATGCGGCTGGCGCGTTCACGGATGCCGCCGCGGTACTCCGCGCAGTGCAGGCCGCCCACGGCGGGCTGCGTCGTCGTCGTCTGGGTGAAGTCCGCGAGGCAGCGAACGCCCTCGTCGGGCCGGCACGGCACGGACTCGAGGAAGTCCTGGATCTGCTGCTCGTCCATCGCGGTGCTGTCGTAGAACGACTCGTCGCTGACGATGAGGCCCGGGTCGAACTCGGTCGCGGGCGGCTCGGGCAGGGTCGAACGCGTCGAGGCCGGCTCGGATGGCGGTGCCTCCCCGGCAGCGGACGTGCACGCTGCGAACGCGGCCACGACGAGAGCCGCCGCGGCACAGCGGGCGGCGACCTCGGCGATGCTCATCGTGTCGACGATACCGGGCGGATCGAGGCGTCGGCTGGGAGCCGCTTCAGATGCGCTCTCGCGGCACGACGCGGTCGGCGATCTTGGCGAACGTACCCGACGGCGGCGTCTCGTTGTAGCGACCGGCGAGCTCCTGCCCGCTGAGCTCGTGGATGGCCGCCATGATCTCGTCGGTCGCGGCCCGGCGGGCGCGCCCTGAGGACGCGGGCCCGTGGCCGCTGAGGTCGAGCGGTGCGCCGAAGCGCACCGTCACGGGCCGGATGCGGGGGAGCTTCGCGCCGACGGGCTGGATCTCCTGGGTGCCGATGAGGCCGACCGGGACGACGGTGGCTCCCGTCTCGAGGGCGAGCCACGCGACGCCGGTGCGGCCGCGGTAGAGCCGGCCGTCGAGCGAGCGGGTCCCCTCGGGGTAGAGCGCGAACGCGGCGCCCGACTCGAGGATGCGGCGGCTCTGGTCGAGGGCCTCCTGCGCCTGCGCGCCGGCGCCGCGTTCGACGGCCACGGCGCCGATCGCGGAGAAGAACGTGCGCGACACCCATCCCGAGAAGCCGGTGCCGGTGAAGTAGTGGGACTTCGCGAGGAACTGCACCGGGCGGGGCGACGCCAGGGGGATCACGATGCTGTCGACGAAGGAGAGGTGATTGCTCGCGAAGATGACCGCGCCGCGCTTGGGCACGTGTTCGGTCCCGGTGATCGTGGGGCGGTACACGAGGCGCACGAGCGGACGGAGGAAGCCGCGGACGATCGGGTAGAGCGGGCCCTGGCGCACGGTCGCTGCGGGTACGGCGTCGGCCTCGATCTCGCTCACCGTACGACCTTAGGCCGTCGGGCATGCCGGGGCCGGTATATGGGCGCGCCCGATTCGGCGCCCCAGGACCTCACGACGGAGCCCGGATGCGCGAGGATAAGGGCATGGACCTTCCCGCGGACGGCGAGCTCATCGAGCTCGAGGCCGCCGGCGCGCGCGTGTTCGTCCTCGGCGGCGGTCGTCGGCTGCCCGCTGCCGACGCCGTCCTGCGCGGGCTCATCGCCGACGCGTCGGGCGTGCCGGCCGACGACGTCGAACTCGAGCACGCCTGCGGCGTCTGCGGAGCGAGGCACGGTCGCGTCAGCGTGCCCTATCCGCTCACTCCGTCGGGCGCGTCGTGGTACGCCGACGTGGCGGTGTCGGGTGATGCGATCGTCGCGGCAGCGGCCACGCGGCATCCGCTCGGCGTGGGCATGGAGGTGGCCACGCTCGACGCGGGCTCGGTGATCGACGAGGCGGCGTTCCACTCGACTGAGCGCGCCGCGCTCGACGAGCTCGATCCCGCTCGTCGGGCGCTCGTGCGTGCGACGCTCTGGGCGCGCAAGACCGCGTTGCTCCGCGCGGTCGGCCACACCGACTTCATCGAGCCGTCCAGGCTCGCCCTGTCGATCCCCGGCGACGACGGCGGCACCGGCAGCATCGTGCGGAGCGTCCCCGAGTTCGGCTCGGGGTGGCGCAAGGTGCGCTTCCACGACGTGCCGGTGCCCGGCAACCGCGCCGCGTCGGTGGCCGTCATCGCCTGAGCGGCCCGTCATCGCCTGAGCAGTACGATCGACGGTCCGACCGGCCCCTATCCCGGTCGTCGCCCTACAGTGGGAACGTGCGCAGCGTCATCATCCTCGGCTCATCCGGTTCGATCGGCACCCAGGCGCTCGACGTCATCCGGGCGAACCCGCGACGGTTCGAGGTCGTGGGCCTCGCGGTCGGGTCGAACCGGGCGCTGCTCGAGCAGCAGGCGGCGGACTTCGGCGTCGAGCACACGGCGGTCGGGATCGACGAGGCCGTGCAGCTCGTGCGCGACGTGGACGCCGACGTCGTGCTGAACGGCATCACCGGATCGGTCGGCCTGGCGCCGACCCTCGCCGTGCTCGAGCGCGGCACGACACTGGCGCTCGCGAACAAGGAGTCCCTGATCGTCGGCGGCGACCTCGTTACGCGCATCGCCGCGCCGGGCCAGATCGTGCCCGTCGACTCCGAGCACTCCGCCATCGCCCAGGCGCTGCGATCGGGCACCGACGACGAGGTGCGCCGGCTGGTGCTGACGGCGTCGGGCGGTCCCTTCCGCGGACGGACTCGCGCCGAGCTGGCCGACGTCACGCCGGCCCAGGCGCTCGCCCACCCCACGTGGGACATGGGGCTCGTCGTGACCACCAACTCRGCGACCCTCGTGAACAAGGGCCTCGAGGTCATCGAGGCGCACCTGCTCTTCGACGTCGAGTACGACCGCATCGACGTGGTCGTGCACCCCCAGTCGATCGTGCACTCCATGGTCGAGTTCATCGACGGCTCGACGATCGCGCAGGCCTCGCCGCCCGACATGCGCCTGCCGATCTCACTCGGCCTCGACTGGCCCGATCGCGTCGGCGGCGTCGGTCGCCCGCTCGACTGGACGACCGCGACGAGCTGGACGTTCGAGCCGCTCGACGCCACGGCGTTCCCCGCCGTCGCCCTCGCCAAGCAGGTGGGCCGCGCGGGGGGCGAGTACCCGGCCGTCTTCAACGCCGCGAACGAGGAGGCGGTCGCCGCCTTCCACGCCGGCCGCATCGGCTTCCTCGACATCGTCGACACGGTCCGCGACGTGGTCGACGCGCACGAGGCGTCCTCCGACCGGCTCACGGTCGAGTCCCTCGCCGAGGCCGAACGCGCGGCGCGCCGCGCGGCGCAGGCGCACATCGCCCGAGTGGCCCGCTGAGGCGGATGCCGCGGGCTCGCGGCATCCGCTTCTCACAGCCGAACGACAGCGGGCACCAAGCCGGCGGCAGTACGCTCGGGGCGTGGATTCCGTGCTTCCCTTCATCCTGGGCGTCGTCATCATCGTCGTCGGCCTCGCCCTGTCGATCGGGCTGCACGAGATCGGGCACCTCGTGCCTGCCAAGCTCTTCGGCGTCAAGGTGACCCAGTACATGATCGGGTTCGGGCCGACGATCTGGTCGCGGCGTCGTGGTGAGACCGAGTACGGCGTCAAGGCCATCCCGCTCGGCGGCTACATCGCGATGATCGGCATGTTCCCGCCGGGCAAGGGCGAACGGGTGCAGGAGGACTCGACGGGCTTCTTCCGCGGCCTCGTGCAGGACGCCCGCGACTCGAGCATGGAGTCGATCACGGCCGGCGATGAGGATCGCGCCTTCTACCGGCTGCCCGTCTGGAAGCGCATCATCATCATGTTCGGCGGGCCGTTCATGAACCTGGTGCTCGCGGTGCTGCTCTTCGGAGTGCTGCTCATGGGCTTCGGCGTCGCGCAGGCCTCGACCACCGTCGGCTCGGTCTCGGCGTGCGCGCTGCCCGCGACGAGCGAACGGCAGACCTGCGAGTCCGGCGATCCGGCGGCGCCCGGTGCGGCTGCGGGCATCGCGCCGGGCGACCGCATCGTCTCGGTCGCGGGCCAGCCGATCGACACGTGGAACGAGTCGACCGCGATCATCCGCGACCACCCGAACGAGCAGATCGACATCGTCGTCGTCCGCGACGGCGAGGAGGTCACCCTCGCGGTCACCCCGATGCTGAGCGAGCGGTACCAGACCGACGCCGACGGGGTGGTGGTGACGGATGCCGCGGGCGAGCCGGTCACGGTGCAGGCRGGCTTCGTGGGCATCAGCCCCGCGACCGAGACCGTGCAGCAGCCCGCCACGGCCGTGCTGCCCGCCGTCGGCGAGAACGTCGCCGGCGTCGCCGGCATCATCGTGAACCTGCCGCAGCGCATCATCGACGTCGCCAACGCGGCGTTCGGTCCGGGGGAGCGCGACCCGAACGGACCGATCTCGGTCGTCGGCGTCGGGCGCGTCGCGGGCGAGATCGCGAGCCTCGACGAGATCCCGCTCGCGTCGAAGGCGGCCGGGCTCGTCGGCATCCTCGCGTCGCTGAACATCGCGCTGTTCGTCTTCAACATGATCCCGCTGCTGCCGCTCGACGGCGGCCACATCGCGGGGGCGCTCTGGGAGGCCATCCGTCGCGGGTTCGCGAAGCTGTTCCGGCGCCCCGACCCCGGGCCCGTCGACCTCGCGAAGCTCATGCCGCTCACGCTCGGCGTCGTGGTGGTCTTCGGTGCGATGAGCGCGCTGCTCATCTATGCGGACATCGTCAAGCCGGTGCAACTGCTCTGACCGTGCGGCACCTGCGGTACTCCTCGTGGAGTAGGCGATGAGCCTCCGACCGGCCGATCCGCAGCGGCGGCCCCGGAGATACGATCGGGGCATGCCCGCCACCCAGTCGGACGGTCGGCCCC
>NZ_JBFUCL010000159.1:0-8184 GCF_056405255.1 Agromyces sp. P1_H4
ATGTTGGCCGGTTCTCCGCGAAGGTGCCGCCAACATCGCCCACTCGATCGGCCGAAGGGCGAGCGGATGCCGCATCCGCTCGCCTTCGCGCCATCACGTACGCTCGTGGGATGCCCCACGACGTCGTGATCCTCGGCGGCGGACACAACGGCCTCACCGCCGCCGCCTACCTCGCCCGCGCCGGACGCTCCGTGCTGCTCCTCGAGCGCGACGACCACCTCGGCGGCGCCGCCGTGTCGGCGCAGGCGTTCGACGGGGTCGACGCACGGCTCTCCCGCTACTCCTACCTCGTGAGCCTGCTGCCGCGGCGCATCATCGACGACCTCGGCCTCGACGTCCGTCTCGTGCGGCGCCGCTACTCCTCGTACACGCCCGATCCGGCCGAGCCGTCGCGCGGCCTGCTCGTCGACCGCGAGGCGACGCCCGAGGCATCCGCTGCCGCGTTCGCCCGAGTCGGCGCCGCAGCCGATGCCGACGCGTGGAACGCCTTCTACGGCCAGACCGGCCGGATCGCCGAACGCCTGTTCCCCACGCTCACCGAGCCGCTGCTCACCCGCGCCGAGGCCCGCGAGCTGGTCGGCGACGACCACGCCTGGCGGGCCCTGATCGAGCAGCCCCTCGGCCGCGCGATCGACGAGCGGTTCGCGAGCGACCTCGTGCGCGGCGTCGTCGCGACCGACGGACTCATCGGCACGTTCGCCGACCTCGACGACCCGTCGCTCGACGCCAACCGGTGCTTCCTGTACCACGTCATCGGCGGCGGCACGGGCGACTGGGACGTGCCGATCGGCGGCATGGGCTCGGTCGCGGGCGAGCTCGCCCGGGCAGCCCGTGCGGCCGGCGCGGAGCTCGTGACCGGCGCCGAGGTGCTCACGGTGGAGCCCGACGGCCGGGTCCGCTACTCGCTCGACGGCGCCGAGCACGTCGTCGACGCCGAGGTGCTCCTCGCCAACGTCGCGCCCGTCGTGCTCGATCGCCTGCTCGCTGCGGGGGCGACGGATGCCGCGGCGCGCCGCTCGGAGGCCGCCGCAGCGCGCGCCGCCACGATCGCCCCCCGCGACCAGCCGGCGTTCCGCCCGAACGACCCGCTGCCGGTGCCGCCCGTCGTGCGGGAGCGGCTGCGCCGCCTCGCCGAGCCCGAGGGCGCGCAGGTCAAGGTCAACCTCCTGCTGACCCGGCTGCCCCGCCTCCGTGACCCCGAGGTCGCGCCCGAGGCCGCGTTCGCGGGCACGTTCCACATCAACGAGCTCGAGTCGCAGCTCGACTCGGCCTTCGCCACGGCGTCGCGCGGCGGCATCCCCTCGCCCCTCCCCTGCGAGGTCTACTGCCACACGCTGAGCGACCCCTCGATCCTGTCACCCGAGCTCGCGGCGTCGGGCGCCCACACCCTCACCGTGTTCGGCCTGCACGTGCCGCACCGGCTGCTCGAGCGGTTCTCCAACGACGAGCTGCGCGATCGCCTGCAGGCCGCCGTGCTCGTCTCGCTCGATTCGGTGCTCGCCGAGCCGATCGCCGACGTGATCGCGACGGATGCCGCCGGCCGCCCCTGCATCGAGACGAAGACCACCCTCGACCTCGAGGAGGCGCTCCGCATGCCCGGTGGCAACATCTTCCACGGACCGCTGTCGTGGCCGTGGGCCGAGGACGGCGCCGCGCTCACCACGCCGGCCGAGCGATGGGGCGTGGCGACGCGGCATCCGCGCATCCTGCTCTGCGGCTCGGGCGCGGTTCGCGGGGGCGCCGTCAGCGGCATCGGCGGGCACAACGCGGCCATGGCCGTGCTCGAGGCCGAGACGGACTGACCCGCCGGCGCACAGCGCAGGCGGGTCAGGGAAGTCGGCCGGAGGGGCGATCAGAAGATGAACATCTGCCCCATGACGAGGATCGCGATGACGAAGAGGGCGATGATGCCGCCGACGATCGCGACCGAGCGGCCCGAGAGCCGGGCGATGGCGTAACCCACCAGGAACGGCAGTGCCACGAGGAAGATCGTGACGACCCACCAGAACGCGATGTAGCCGCCCGGTGACATCTCGTCGAGGCGGCCGGCGAAGAGCTGCTGGGTGCTGGGATGCGTCGCGAACGCGAACGAGGCCGACAGCGGCACGGCGATCAGCGCGAAGACGAAGACACCGGCGAGGAAGCCCCAGAGGCCCGACTTGCCCTCGGTGATGTTCAGGCCCTCCTCATGCTGCGCGGTCGTCGTCGCCTGGCGCGTGCTCGACGACTGCCCGCCCGACGGATGATTCGGCTTGCGCTTGGCGCCCCCACTTGATCCCATGGCGCAACTCTAGTGGTTTGCCGCACGCCGGGTTTAGCCTGAGATCCACGACGAGCAGGGGGCGCCATGACCGCGAAACCGACCGGCCACTACACGTTGAAGCCCGACGGGCTCTACCTCCAGTTCGACCGCCTCTTCCACGCTCCCATCGAGGAGGTCTGGTACGCCCTCACCAATCCCAACGCCATGCGTGCGTGGATCGGCACCTACACCGGGCGGCCCGAGACGGGGGGCGTCCGCTTCCAGATGACCTTCGAGGGCGACGGCGCCGAGTGGCAGAACGTGAGCATCCTCGAGTGCGCCCCGCCGCACCGCTTCCTCGCCGACTCGGGGCCCGCCCCCACCGGCATCCGCGTCTTCGCGCACCTCCGCGAGGCCGCCGGCATGACGACGCTCACCTTCGGCCAGCGGCTTCCCAATACCGCGGATGCCGCGACGATGGGCCCCGGCTGGGACTACTACCTCGACCGGCTCATGGCCGCCAAGGCCGGCCGGCCCCTGCCCGACTGGGAGACGTACTACCCGGCGTTCGCCGACCACTACAAGGGGCTGCACGTCCCGGCCGAGACGCACGGCTGAGCGCGGCCTCGCGCGGACGAGGGCGAGCCGACGGCGATCGGATGCCGCGACGACGGCCTGCGGATGCCGCGACGGCGCTCGTGCGCGCTTCGGCGGCCCGCGGCATCCGCGCCCCTAGACTGACGCCGTGAAGAGCATCGAGCGGCGCGCCCGCGACCAGAGCACGGGCCCCACCGGCCGGGAGCGCGCCGCGAACATGATGGCGAATCGCCCGCTGGTCTGGGCGTTCATCGCCACGATCGGCGTGCTGCTCGGGCTCGCCCTCGCGTGGACGCTGCTGAACCTCTCGGGCGTGCTCTTCTCGGTGTTCGCGGCGACCTTCATCACGCTCGGGCTCGACCCGCTCGTGCGGTGGTTCCAGCGCCACGGGATGAAGCGCGGCGGCGCGATTCTGACCGTGATCATCCTCTTCATCCTCGTGATCGCCGGCATGCTGTGGATCGTGGTGCCGCTCGTCGTCGGCCAGGCCGCCACCTTCATCGACCAGATCCCGTCGATGCTCGCCGACCTGCGGGCACAGGACTGGTTCAAGGAGGCGTCGTCGGRCTCKGGCGGCGTGCTCGCCTCGGTCTACACCTGGTTCGTCGGGCTGATCAGCGACCCGAAGACCTGGGCGACCGTCGGCGGCGGCGCGCTCAACGTCGGCCTCGCGATCGTGGGCGGCATCTCGACCGGGTTCTTCATCTTCATCCTGACGATCTACTTCACCGCCACGCTCGACTCCTCGAAGACGGCGATCTACACGCTCATCTCGGCGTCGCATCGTGAGCGGGTCGTGGGCTACGCCGAGCGCATCATGCAGAACGTCGGCCGCTACCTCAGCGGCATGGTGATCCTCGCGTTCTTCAACGCCACGTTCAGCCTCATCGTGCTCGTCATCGCGCAGGTGCCGTTCGCCCTCGTCATCGCGGTGGCCGCGTTCTTCATCACGCTCATCCCGCTCATCGGCACCGTGCTCACCACGATCGTCATGACCGTGCTCGCGTTGTTCGTGTCGCCGCTCTCGGCACTCATCGTGCTGGTCGCGATGCTCGTCTACATGCAGGTCGAGGCGTACATCCTCACGCCCAAGGTGATGTCGAAGGCCGTGCAGGTGCCCGGCTCGATCGTGCTGATCGCAGCCCTCGCCGGTGGCACGCTCGCGGGGCTGCCCGGCGCGCTCGTCGCGATCCCGGTGGCGGCCGGCATCCTGCTCATCATCAAGGAAGTGATCGTGCCGGCGAAGGCGCGGTCGTAGTTCACCAGAGCGACGGGGCCTTGGCCTTCGTCGCCGGCAGCGCGACATCCGCGCCCCATCGTTCGATCCACTCGGGGATGCCCTGGCCCTCGATCGCGCCGAACTCGGCGATGAGTTCGGAGACCGGCACGGTGCCGCCCGTCTTGCGCAGGAAGCGCGCCCGGATGAACCCCTGCGCGTAGACCTCGGCCTCGCCGTCGGGGCCTGGACGCACGAAGCGCTGCTCCATGTAGACGGCCTTGTCGTCGTAGCCCACGAGCTTCGACTCGATCGTGAACCGCTGCCAGAGGCTCAGCGACTTGCGGAACGTGATCGTCTCGCTCGCCACGACGGGGTACCAGCCCTTCGCGCGGAACGCCCGCCACACGCCGTTGCGCACGAGCATGTCGAAGCGCGCGACATCCATGATCGAGAAGTACACGCCGTTGTTCATGTGCCGGTTGATGTCGAGGTCGGTCGGCAGCGTGACGAAGTTCGTGCGTGCGACGTCGTAGTGACCGAGGTCGGGCTTCCGACGGGACAGGAACAGCACGTGCAGCAGCGTGCGGAAGAACATGTGCATAGTCCACGACTGTAGGCCGGATCCGAGCACGGAACCTCCACCTTGGCGGGTCGCCACAGCGGGCGGGCGGATGCCGCGAGCTGCCGTTGTGCGATCCGTTCAGCCCTTGACGGGCACGTGCCGCTCGTCGGGACCGTCGTACACCGAGAGCGGGCGGATGAGCGCGTTCGACGCGGCCTGCTCCATGATGTGCGCGGTCCAGCCGGTGACGCGGCTGGCGACGAAGAGCGGCGTGAACGTCGCGGTGTCCCAGCCCATGAGGTGGTAGACGGGCGCCGAGGGGTAGTCGAGGTTCGGCTTGATGTTCTTGCGCTCGCCCATGGCCGTCTCGAGGGCCACGTAGAGGTCGAGGACGTCGGGGCGGTCGTAGTGCTCGACGATGCGCTCGAGCGCGTCGCGCATGGTCGGCACGCGCGAGTCGCCGTTCTTGTAGACGCGGTGGCCGAAGCCCATGATCTTGCGCTTGTTCGCGAGCGCGTCGTCGAGCCAGGCGATGGCGCGCTCTGCGCTGCCCTCGCCCATGCCGATCTCGTCGAACGCGTGCATGACCGCCTCGTTGGCGCCGCCGTGCAGCGGGCCCTTGAGCGCGCCGATGGCGCCGACGACCGCCGAGTAGAGGTCAGCGAGCGTGGACGTGATCACGCGGGCCGTGAACGTGGAGGCGTTGAAGGAGTGCTCGGCGTAGAGGATCATCGACACGTCGAACGCCGTCACCACCGCGAGCTCCGGCGCCTCGCCGAACGCCTGCCAGAGGAAGTTCGCGGAGTACCCGAGGTCGTCGCGCGGCTCGACGAACTCGAGCTCGTGGCGGCGGCGCTGGTCGTAGGTGACGATCGACGGGAGCTTCGCGAAGAGCCGGATCGCCTTGTCGAGGTTGGCCTCGGGCGAGTCGTCGGGCGTCTCGGCATCGCTCGCGCCGATCACGCTGACCGCGGTGCGCACGACGTCCATGGGGTGCGCGGTGAGGGGCAGCTCGTCGATGATGCGCTTGACCTCGTGGTCGAGGCCGCGGTGCGACCGCTCGCGCTCCTCGAACTCGGCGAGTTGACGGTCGTCGGGAAGCTCGCCGTACCAGAGCAGGTAGGCGACCTCCTCGAAGGTGACGGATGCCGCGAGCTCCTGCACCGGGTAGCCGCGGTACAGCAGCGAGTTGGTCTCGGGGTTGACCTTCGAGACCGCCGTGTAGTCGACCGGCACGCCGGCCAGGCCCTTGTAGATCTCTCGCTCTTCCAAGTGCGTCCCCTTCGTCGCGGGTGGGGCCTCAGCCTACCGGTTCCGGGAGGGCGCTCTCCGGCGCTCCCTCTCCACTTCGAGAGGACGGGATCTGCGGGTCCGGTGCGTCCCGGACCCGCGGATCCCGTCCTCACACTCCCGGTGAGGCGCTCCGGTTGTCCTCCACAGCTCGGGCCGGGGCGGACTGCTCGCCGCACTTGTCGCCGAAAGCCTCTGGCTCGGCTGAGCGGAACCCAAGATCGAGCGTGACCCGTCGCGCACCGATCCCCCACCCGCTCGACGTCGGCCCGTTCACCACGAGGGCTGCATTGGCGGCCGGCATGAGCCCGAGCCGGCTCCGCGCATCCGACCTGGTCGCACCGACGTCGGGCGTGCGAGTCCACACCGCGGCGCAATACGAGGAACGCTGTCGCGCAGTGCTCCTGGCGCTCTCCCCGCACGCGTTCCTCTGCGGCGGCGCCGCTGCTGAGCTCCACGRCATTCCGCTGCCATGGCGGCTCGGTCGGCCGCCGCAGGTCGAAGTCGCCACGCCCGGTCCCGGTCGTGCGGTGAGGCGGGCGGGCATCGTGGCTCGGAGCCTCGTCGTGTTCGGCGACGAGGTCGGGCTGCTCCGCGGCATCCGTCTCACCTCACCGGCTCGCACGTGGTGCGACCTCGCGCGAACGCTGACGGTCCCCGAACTGGTCGCAGCGGGCGATCCGCTGCTCGTCCGCGGCGCGGATCTCGTCGATGCCGCGCGACGCCATCCCGATCGCCGGCTGCACGCGAAGCTCCGCACCGCGCTCGATCTGCTCGACACCGGATCGGAATCCCCCAAGGAGTCCGAGACCCGAGCGGTGCTCCAGCTCGGCGGCCTGCCACGACCGCGGTCGAACGTGCCGATCTTCGACGGCGGGCGCTTCCTCGCCCGCGTCGACCTGCTGTACGAGGAATACGGCGAAGTGCTCGAATACCAGGGCGACCACCACCGCACCGACGTGGGGCAGTGGCGGCGCGACCGAGGTCGCATCGTCCGCCTCGAGGACACGGGATTGCACGTGATCGAGGTGACGCAACTGGACCTCGACGATCCCGCGGCGTTCGTCGCGCGCGTGGCTCGGACTCTCGCGCAAAAGGGCTGGGCGGGCGCGCCGCAGTTCTCGCGGTGGTTCCCGACCTGACCTCGTCAGGACGAGATTCGCGGGTGCAACGGTGCGGGGACCCGCAGATCCCGTCCTCACGAAGGTGGGGATGATCCGGCGGGGGGCGGGCGGGGTGGGGCCAGGAGGGCGGGCGGATGCCGCGGGGTCAGCGGGCGACGCGGAAGTTGAAGATCGACGTGTCGAACTGGTTGTAGCCCTCGTAGTCGATGAGCTCGTAGAGGTCGGCACGGTGCTGCATCTGCCCGAGCATGCCGTTGAGCGAGCCGGTCTCCTCGAGCTCGTCGAGTCCGCGCACCGCGGCCCCCATCGCGAGGCGCAGCAGCGACACGGGCCAGATCACGAGGTTCATGCCGACGTCCGCCAGCTGCCGCACCGTGAACAGCTCGCTCTTGCCGAACTCGGTCATGTTCGCGAGCAGCGGCACGTCGACGGCGGCGCGGATCGCGGCGAACTCCTCGAGCGACGACATCGCCTCTGGGAAGATCGCGTCGGCGCCAGCGTCGACGAGCTTCTTCGCCCGGTCGACGGCGGCGTCGAGGCCGTCGACGGCACGGATGTCGGTGCGCGCCATGATGAGGAAGTTCTCGTCTCGGCGGGCGTCGACCGCGGCGCGGATGCGCTGCAGCGCCGTGTGCTCGTCGACGACCTGCTTGCCGTCGAGGTGCCCGCAGCGCTTCGGGTTCACCTGGTCCTCGATGTGCAGGCCGGCGAGCCCGGCATCCTCCATCTCCTGGACCGTGCGCGCCACGTTCATCGGCTCGCCGAACCCGGTGTCGGCGTCGACGATCGCGGGCAGATCGGTCATGCGCGCGATCTGCTTCGCCCGGCCTGCCACCTCGGTCAGCGTGGTCAGGCCGATGTCGGGCAGGCCGAGGTCGGCCGAGAGCACCGCGCCCGAGATGTAGACGCCCTCGAAGCCCTTCTGCTCGATCAGCCGCGCCGAGAGCGGGTTGAACGCGCCCGGGAACCGCATGATCTCCCCGCTGGCGAGGCGCTCGCGGAAGAGCCGGCGCTTCTCGTGGGCGGGAGTCTGGGCGTAGAGCATGGTGGGCCTCCTTCGATCCAGCCTAGCTTCGAGCGGATGCCCCAGGGCCGAGCGGATGCCGCAGGCAGGACGGATGCCGCAGGCAGGACGGATGCCGCAGGCAGG
>NZ_JBFUCL010000160.1:0-8166 GCF_056405255.1 Agromyces sp. P1_H4
GGTTCACGTAGTGGTCGAGCTCGAAGCGCAGCTTGAGCAGCAGCCCGCGCTCGATGTTGGCGCCGGTGAGCCTCGGGTCGCCGGGCACGCCGCCCACGGCGCCGAGGAGGATCGCGTCGTGGCCCTTGATGGCCGCGAGGTCGTCGTCGGTCAGCACGTCGCCCGTCTCGAGGTATCGCCCCGCGCCCAGCGAGAAGGGCGTCTGCTCGAAGGCGACCTCGGTGCCGGCGACGGCCGCGTCGAGCGCCTTGAGCGCCTCATCGACGACCTCTGGACCGATTCCGTCGCCCCGGATGACCGCGAGCCTGACCGTGCCTACCATGGATTCTCCTTCGTGCGCCAGCCCTCCCAGCGTAGTGTCCGGGTGACTGCCCCCTCGATACACTCGGCCTCAGGACGAGGTATCCGCCTCATCGAACCGCGGCACCTGGAGCCGCCGGAGAGAAAGCAGGACCCCATGAGTCTCGGTCTCGGAATCGTGCTCTTCGTGATCGGCGCCATTCTCGCCTTCGCGCTCAACCTCACCGTCGACTGGATCAACCTCCAGCTGGTCGGCTATATCCTCATGATCGCCGGAGCGATCATCATCATCATCGGCATCGTGCTCCTCGCGCGTCGTCGCCGTTCGGTGACGACCTCGCACACGAGCGTCGACCCCGCCACCGGCGACCGGGTCGTGCGCAACGAGCACTCGACGCCCGAGGACCCGACCGTCCTCTGAGTCCGATGCTCCGAACGGCCGCTGCCCCGACGAGGGCGGCGGCCGTTCGTCGTGCGGGCCGGGTCGGCCGGGCGACCGGGCTGCCCGACGTGGTCATTCGGTCGGAGCCGGCGACGGGTTCCGCAGCGCGATCGCCGCGACCACGGCGGCCGCGAGCATGAGTCCCACGCCGATGAGCGAGGTCACCACGACGCCGCCGTCGAACGCGTGAGCTGCGGATGCCGCGAGCTCGGCGCCGATCGGGCCGGGCAGCTGCTCGGACACCGTGACGGCCCCGGCCAGCGTCTCGCGCGCGGCATCCGCCTGCCCGTCGGTGAGGAGCGACGGCAGCACGATCCCCGACCGGAACTGCGCCGCGAGGATGCTGCCGAGCACCGCCGTGCCGAGGACGGCGCCCAGCTCGTAGGCGGTCTCGGACACGGCCGACGCGGCACCGGCCTTCGCGGGCGGCGCGCTCGAGAGGATGAGCTCGTTCGAGACCGTCTCGGCCGAGCCGATGCCCACGCCGAGCAGCACGAAGGCGATCACGATGGGGGCGATCGACTCGGCACTGGTGGTGAGCGCAATGAGGAGGTATCCGCCAGCGGACAGGCCGAGCGCCACGGGCACGAGCACGCGGGGGCGCACGCGGCGCGCGATCGGCACCACGGCGAGTCCGGCGATGATCATGGCGACGAGGCCGGGCAGCAGGGCCAGGCCCGCAGCGACCGGCGTGAGGCCCGCGATGAGCTGCAGGTGCTGCGACACGAAGTAGAGGAATCCCACCAGCGCGATCACGCTGAAGAGGTTGACGAGCACCGCACCGCCGAACGAGCCCTGCCGGAACAGGCGCACGTCGAGCATGGGCGACTCGCTGCGCAGCTGCCGCCGCACGAACCAGAGCGCGCAGAACGCGCCGAAGGCGATCGCCTGCACGCCGAAGCCGTCGACGCCCTCGGTGGCGAGCGACTTGATGCCGTACACGATCGGGCCCATCGCGGCCAGCGAGAGCACCGTGCTCACGACGTCGATGCGCCCGGGCGCGGGGTCGCGGCTCTCGGGGATGAGCAGCGGCACGAGCACGAGCAGGGGCACGAGTACCGGCACCGCGAGGAGGAAGACGGACCCCCACGCGAACTGCTCGAGGAGGAGCCCGCCGACGAGGGGCCCGAGGGCGCTGCCGGCCGCGAAGCCCGACGCCCAGATGGCGATGGCGAGTCGTCGCTGCTCGCGATCGGTGAAGACCGCGCGCAGGAGCGACAGGGTCGACGGCATGAGCATCGCGCCGAAGAAGCCGAGGGCCGCGCGGGCGCCGATGAGCGCCTCCGCCGTCGGCGCGAACGCGGCGATGACCGAGACCACGGCGAAGCCGGTCGAACCGATCAGGAGCATGCGGCGGCGGCCGAAGCGGTCGCCGGCGCTGCCCATGCCCACGAGGAGGCCGGCGAGCACGAGCGGGTACGCGTCGACGATCCAGAGCTGCTGGGCGGCCGTCGGTGCGAGGTCGCGCGAGATGGCGGGCAGCGCGAAGCTGAGGACGGTGTTGTCGATGGAGACGAGGAGCACGGGCAGCATGAGCACGGCGAGCGCGACCCAGGCGCGGCGCGGCGCGCGCGGGGTGCGACGTCCGGGCGCCGCCGAGGCCCGGCCGGGATCGATCGGCGCGATGCTGCGCGACGCGAGCTCGTTCGGCTGGGTCTCGGGCTGGGTGGTGTTCGTCATCTCGGCTTCCATTACTTTACCGTCCAGCCGGTATAGTATCAGGTCATGGTCGGATGCCGCTCGCTACGATCGAGCACATGAGTCGTCCCCCAGCCGCGCGCGACGCCGTGCTCGACGCCTTCGAGCGCCTGCTCGTGGAGGGCGGCGACCGTGCCGCGACGCTCGACGCTGCCGCGCGCGGGGCGGGGGTCTCGAAGGGCGGGCTGCTCTACCACTTCCCGACGCGCGAAGCCCTGATCGACGCCGTCCTGGCGCACTTCTCCGCGCTCGTCGATGCGGACCTCGAGGTCATGGCCTCAGCACCCGAGGGTCCCGTCGCCTACTTCGTGCGCACGTCGGTCGCGAGCGACACGGCCTTCGAGCGGGCAGGCGTCGCCGCCGCGCGACTCGCGCAGGCGGGGCATCCGTCGGCCGTTCGCATGATCCGCTCGGTGCGCCAGCGGTGGCTCGGCGCGGTGCGCACGCATGTGGCCGACCCCACGGTCGCACTCGCCATCACGCTCATCGGCGACGGCCTGTACTACGACTCCGCGCTGCACGGTGACGACGCGGAGACCGGCGTCGACGCGCCGCCCGAGCACGAGATGGACGACCTGGTCGCCCTGCTCGAACGGCTCGCCGACGGCCCACCTCGGGCCTGAACGGGCGCCCGCTACTCCTCGGTGATGTCGATCTCGACGAGCACGTCGGCGTCGATCGCCTCGCGCACGCGGTCGAGCACGTCGGTGGGCACCGGCGAGTCGACCGTCAGGACGCTGAGCGCCTGGCCCCCGGCCTCGCGACGCGCGATCTGCATGCCCGCGATGTTGATGCCCGCATCGCCGAACTCGCGGCCGTAGACCGCGACGATGCCGGGCCGGTCGGTGTACTCCATCACGATGTGCGTCGTGGCGATCGGCACCTCGATCTCGTAGCCGTTGATGCCCACGAGCTTCTCGATCTGCTTGGTGCCGGTCAGCGTGCCCGAGACCGAGAGCTGGCGGCCGTCGGCGAGCGCGCCCGCGAGCGTGATCACGTTGCGGTACTCGGGCGAGTCGGCGTCGGTGATGAGGCGCACGTCGATGCCGCGCTGCTCGGCGAGCAGCGGCGCGTTCACGTACGACACCGTCTCGCTGACCACGTTCGTGAACACGCCCTTCAGTGCCGCGAGCTTCAGGACGCTGACGTCGTAGTCGACCAGCTCGCCGTGCACCTCGACGTCGAGGCTCGTGATCGCGGCGTCAGCGAGGCCCGCGAAGAGCTGGCCGAGCTTGTCGACGAGCGGGATGCCGGGTCGCACGTACGGGTCGATGACGCCGCCGGCGACGTTCACCGCGTCGGGCACGAGCTCGCCCGCGAGCGCGAGCCGCACGGACTTGGCGACCGAGACGCCCGCCTTCTCCTGCGCCTCGTCGGTCGACGCGCCGAGGTGCGGCGTGACGATGACGTTCGGCAGCGACAGCAGCGGCGACTCGCGCGGCGGCTCGGTGACGAACACGTCGAGGCCGGCACCGGCGATCTGCCGGGCGGCCAGCGCCTCGTAGAGCGCGTCCTCGTCGATGAGGCCGCCGCGCGCGACGTTCACGACGAACGCCGTCGGCTTCATCTTCGCGAGCTGCTCGGTCGAGATCATGCCCGTGGTCTCGGGCGTCTTCGGCATGTGGATGGTGATGAAGTCGCTGCGCTCGAGGAGTTCGTCGAGCGTGACGGTCTGCACGCCGAGCTGCTGCGCGCGGGCGGCGGTGATGTAGGGGTCGTACGCGATGACCTCGGTGCCGAACGCCTGCAGTCGAGCCGCGATGAGGGCACCGATGCGGCCGAGGCCGATGATGCCGATCGTCTTCTCGTAGAGCTCGGTGCCCGTGTACTGCGACCGCTTCCACTCCCCCTGTGCGAGCGCCGAGTGCGCGGCCGGGATGTGCCGGGCGAGGCTCAGGATGTGGCCGACGGTGAGCTCGGCCGCCGAGATGATGTTCGACGTCGGCGCGTTCACGACCATCACGCCGGCCGCGGTCGCCGCCTTGATGTCGACGTTGTCGAGGCCGACGCCCGCACGTGCGATCACCTGCAGCCTGGGCGCGGCGGCGATCGCCTCAGCGTCGACCTTCGTCGCCGAGCGCACCAGGATGGCGTTCGCCTCGGGCAGTGCGGCCAGCAGCGCGGAACGGTCGGTGCCGTCGACGTTGCGGATCTCGAAGTCGGGCCCGAGGGCGTCGACGGTGGCGGGCGAGAGTTCTTCTGCGATCAGCACGACCGGCTTTGACACGAACGATTCCTTCGKGTGCGAAGCGCGCGCACGGCGCTCTGATGTGCGGTGGGATGCGCCACACGCCGTGGGGGCGCTACCCGGCCACTCTACTGGAGCGTGCATGCCGCACTCGTTCTGTGACGTCGCCGCCGTCACACCCTCGCGCCGGTGGCCGCGGCGGCCGCGGCTTCAGGACAGGTCGAAGCCGCCCAGCGTCGAGAAGAGGACGTCGACGTCGAATGCGAGCGCCTGCACGAGGGCGTACCCGGCGAGGAAGAGCAGCACCTGTGCGAGGGGGGCGCGACGGCGGCCCAGCCAGAACGCGACCCCGAACACGAGGAACGGCACGATGAGGGCGGCGATGAGAAGCGTGAGCCCCAGCGCGCTGAGCGGCACGCCGAGGGCACCCGCCTGGAGGTTCAGCCCGACGAGGTTGCCGACCGCTTCCCAGACGTCGTAGGCGTAGAGCACGCCGAAGACGAYGGCGATGGTCATCGCGAGCCAGCGCGGGGTCGGCCGACGGACCGTCGCGGTCTCGCGGGGCTCCGCGGCGGCATCCGGTGGGACGGACCCACCGGTGGGAAGGGATGCGTCGGTCATCTCAGCCTCGCAGCAGGAACGGGACGGGCACGAGCAGGACTGCGCCGGCGACGAGCCAGAGCAGGCGGGCGCGGCGGTGTTCGGCGGCGAGCCACAGCACGGCGGCGAACCAGAGCACCGGCGCGAGCACGGCGAACCATCGGCCGAGTCCGTACATGAACTGCGCGACGGGATCGCCGAGTTCCACCGCGGGCGTGGACGCCCAGATCAGCCAACCGATCGCGTAGAGCAGGTAGACGCCGCCGAGCAGCCCGAGCACGACGAGCTCGACGGAGCCGGCCTGCCGCCGGGCATCCGTCTCGTCAGCCGCGACCGTTGCGGCGGATGGCGCGGCATCCCCGGCCGTCGTCTGCGGCCCGAGCCGCGCCGGCTCGCCGACCCGCTTCCAGCCGGGCGCGAGCGTGGGATCGTCGTCGCCCTCCCAGCGCAGTGCGTCGTCGTCGGGATCGGGGCTCATGCGACCAGACTAGCGACGGGACGAGGCACCCATCGTCGATTCTGGACGACGTCAGTGACCGGTAAGCCGCAGTCGGCGCTCGGCCAGATCCGGATAGGGATCACCGGTCGCCGTCGGCGCGCCGAGGCCGGCGCGGCGCTCGGCCTGATCGCGGTAGGCGTGGCCGACCGCCGGTCCGCCGAGGCCGTCCCGGCGCTCGGCCTGATCAAGGTACAGGCCCGCTCGAGCGGATGCCAGGTCGCGGGACCCGTCCGACCGGCGCTCTGCGAGGTCACGGTATTCAGCTCGCTCCTGCGCAACCTGCGCCTCGGACATGTGCTTGGACTGGGGTTCCGTGAGGTGCGGCTGCCCTGCGCACGACGAGAGGGCGAGCCCGGCCGAGGCCGCGAGGAGCGCGGCGGCGATGACGCGTCGGATGTTCTGCGTGGTGTTCATGACCGCAGGTTCGCTCGCGCCGGTATGGTG
This sequence comes from Agromyces sp. P1_H4, assembly GCF_056405255.1. Lineage (NCBI taxonomy): Bacteria > Bacillati > Actinomycetota > Actinomycetes > Micrococcales > Microbacteriaceae > Agromyces > Agromyces sp. P1_H4. The sequence continues at coordinate 6,172 of NZ_JBFUCL010000160.1, forward strand.
CGAGGGCTCGACCGGTATGGAACGGGTATGGGTTCGTCCCCGGTTCGTTGACAGCGTCCGCGACCTCGTCMCACACTGCAGGTGTGGAGATCCGAGTGCTCGGAGACCTCACGATCGATGGTGGGCAACTCAGCCCGAAAGAGCGTTCCCTGCTCGCCGCCCTCGTCCTCCGTGCCGGCAATGTCGTCACACCGCCTGAACTGGCCGACGCGGTGTGGAGGGATGAGCCGCCGAGCACGTGGCCCAAGCAGGTGCAGGCGTTCGTCGTGCACATCCGCCGCGCGCTCGGCTCGACGTCGATCGGCACCACGCGCGGCGGCTACCGGCTCCGGGTCGATGCCGACGCCATCGACGCGGTGCGGTACGAGCGTCTCGTCGACAGTGCCCGGCTCCACCGCGCGAACGACGACCCCGCACGTGCCGTCGACGTGCTCGAGCGGGCGGACTCGCTCTGGAGCGGCGCGCCGTACTCGGACCTCGGCGATTGGCCCCCGGCGGTCGCGGAGGCAGAGCGACTCGGGGAGATCCGGAAGTCCGCCGAGGAGGACCTGGCGGCCGCACGGCTCGAATKCGGTGAGCATCGAGCCGTCGTCCCGGACGCGGAACGGCTCGTCAGGGCGGATCCCCTTCGCGAACGGCGCTGGGCGATCCTCGTGACGGCGCTCTACCGAAGCGGCCGTCAGGCCGACGCCCTCGCCACTCTGCGGAGGGCGCGTGACCGGCTCGCCGACGAACTCGGCATCGAGCCCGGCGCGGAACTCATTGCGCTCGAATCCGCGATCCTGCATCAGGATGTCTCGCTCGACGCGCCACCGGGGCACGCCGTCGCGGGCGCGGAGTGCCCGTATCGCGGCCTGCAGCCGTTCGGAACGGAGGACGCCGAGGAGTTCTTCGGCCGCGATGCCGACATCGCCGCCGCGCTGGGACGGCTCGGCGGGTCGCCCTTCCTCGCCGTGTCCGGCGCATCCGGATGCGGCAAGTCATCGCTGGTGCTCGCCGGGCTCGTTCCAGCCCTCCGGGCTCGAGGCGACACCGTCGTGGTGCTCGGCTCGGGGGCGGCGCCGATCACGCGACTCCACGACGCGCTGTCCGGTGGTGGCCACACCGACGTGGTCGTCATCGACCAGTTCGAGGAACTCTTCCATTCCGGTCTCTCGGATGCGCAGGTGGCGGAGTTCTCAGCGCTGATCGCAGCGGCCGTCTCGGGCGGCCGGCGAGTGATCGTCGCGGTGCGCGCCGACTTCCTGAGCTCGTGCGCGGCCGAGCCGAACATCGGACCGCTGTTCGCGGCAGGTGTGCACCTCGTCGGCCCGCTCGGCCCCGACGGGCTCCGGAGTGCCATCGAGGAACCCGCCCGCCTCGCCGGCTTCCGCCTCGAGCCGGGACTCGTCGAGTTGATCCTGCGGGATGCCGCGGACGCGCCGGCGGTGCTCCCCCACGTCTCGCACGTGCTGGTGGAGACGTGGCTGCGCCGTGAGGGCGCCACGCTCACGGTCGCCGGGTACGAGGATTCCGGCGGCATCTCGGGCGCGATCGCCAAGTCCGCCGACCAGCTCTACCTGTCGCTCGACCCAGAGGCGCGGGCGACGTGCCGCGCGACGTTCCTCCGGCTCGTCGAGATCAGCGCGGACGGGTCGCCGATGCGCCGCCGCATCCCGATCACCCCGATGCGACAGGACGCGACCCATGATCGGGTGCTCACGAGCCTTGCCCGGGCCCGCCTGGTGAGCGCCGAGGAGGATTCGCTCATCGTCGCCCACGAGTCGCTCGCGACGGCGTGGCCGCGCCTCCGAGGCTGGCTGGAGGACGACGCGGAGGGCCTCCGGGCCATGAGCGCGCTGGCGAGCGCCGCGACCGGCTGGGAGGCGGATGGTCGCCCCGCTGAAGACCTGTACCGCGGAGCGCGCCTGGCGGCGCTCCTCGCGTGGCGGGATTCCGCGGGGCCCGAGCTCACCGAGTCGGAGGTCGCGTTCCTTGAGGCCTCCGCGTCGCAGG
>NZ_JBFUCL010000161.1:0-8163 GCF_056405255.1 Agromyces sp. P1_H4
CGTGGTCAACGGATGCCCGCGGTACTGCCCGAACAGCCGCGGCCGCTCACGCAGCGGCTGGTTCTCGACGACGACGGCGACGTTCTCGATGCCGCGGATCCACTCGTCGGGCAGCGCGTCGAGCTCTTCGGCGACCATGCGCTCGAAGTCGTCGTCCGAGATCTCGACCATCTCCCCATTCTGCGCGCTTCGCCGGCGCGCGCGGCCTGCGCGGCGCAACCCGGTCGCACCAGGCCGCCACCCGACCTGCTGACAGCCGGCGACCCGCGGACGATGATGGTCCCCATGACGACGACGACGGCGTTGGCGGCGCAGTTGCGCGAAGACCTCCGGCACCGGCTGCGGCCGATGACGGGCCGGGACCCGAACGAACGCGCCCGCGTGGTCACGCCGCTGGAACTGCTCTACGACCTCGTCTACGTCATCGCGTTCGCGGCGGCCGCCGACGAGCTCGCGCACGCGATCATCGACGGCGAGGTCGGACCCGGCGTTGGTGCCTACGTCTTCGCGATCTTCGCCATCACGTGGGCGTGGCTGAACTTCACCTGGTTCGCGTCGGCGTACGGCAACGACGATGCGCTCTTCCGCGTCGCGACCGTCGTGCAGATGGTCGGCGTCGTCGTCCTCACGTTCGGGCTGCCGGTGAGCTTCGAGGATGCCGCGCACGGCGAGAGCCCCAACAACGGGATGCTCGTCGTGGGCTACATCATCATGCGCGTGCCGCTCATCGTGCTGTGGCTCCGAGCCGCACGCGAGGATCCAGCCCATCGGCGCACCTCCCTCGCGTACGCCGTGGTGATCGCGATCGCCCAGGTCGGATGGGCCCTCACGACGCTGCCCGGGCTCTCCTTCGGCGCCACCGTCACCTTCCTGGTCGCCGTCGCCGCGGCTGAGATGATCGCGCCCGTCGTCATCGAGCGCCGGTACGGGCGCGCGCCGTGGAACGCAGGGCACATCGCCGAGCGGTTCGGCCTGCTCACGCTCATCACCGTGGGCGAGGTCGTCGCCGCCACGGTCGCGGCAGTCGGCGTGCTCGTGAGCGAACAAGGGTGGTCGGTCGGCGCCGTCGTCATCGCCGCGTCGGGGCTGGTCATCGCGGCGGGCCTCTGGTGGGCGTATTACCTCATCCCCACACGCACGATCCTGACGCGGTGGCCCGAGCGCACCTTCGCGTGGCGCTACGCCCACCTGCCGCTCTTCGGCGCCATCGCCGCGGTCGGCGCCGGCCTCCGTGTCGCCGCAGATGGGGTCGAGCACCAGGACCTCACGCTCCTGCAGATCACACTCGCACTGGCGGTGCCGGTCGGATGCGTCGTGGTGCTCGTCTTCCTGATCTGGAGCGTGCTGCTCCGCTCCTACGACCTCACGCACATCCCGCTGTTCCTCTGCACGCTGGTTCCACTGGTGGCCGCGGTCGTCGTCGCGGTCGTGGCATCCGAGCCGGGCGCACCCATCGACTTGGAGGACGACGCCGACGTCGCCGCGCTGGTCACGGTGATCGCGCTCGTGTCGCTCTCGTGCGTGGTCGAGGTGGTCGGGCACGAGATGGTCGGCTACACCCACACGCTCCGCGCGGTCGAGCGGAACCTGCCGCGCCAGAGCAGCGAAGACGAGGACTGAAGCGACGGATGCCTCGCTGGGCGGCCGCGGCCCACGCATTGGGGGCATCGGGGAAGCATCCGCGTTCACTAGCGTGAGCGCATGCCATCCGGGTTCGCCGGCATCGCCGACGATGCCCCTGCTGCGAGTCCGCCGACGCCACCGCGCGGCTGGTATCCCGACGCAGCCGATCCGGGGCAGTGGCGGTTCTGGACAGGCAGCGTGTGGACAGCGCACCGGCACGCGCGAAACCCGGCGGATGCCGCCCAGTACGCGCCCGAGGGGTCCGCTCGCTCAGCTTCGACTCCGCTGACGAACGACCTCCGGAACCGCATCCCCGCTCAGTCGGTCATCGAGAAGCTGGTCGAGCTCGAGCGCACCGGATTTCGCGCCGAACAGCACTCCTGGCACTCCGGCGCGATCGGTGAACGATACGTGGCCGACCTGCTCGCACGGCTGGGGACGGAGTGGACGGTGCTGCACTCCGTGCCGGTAGGCGTCGACGGCAGCGACATCGATCACGTGCTGATCGGACCTCCCGGCGTGTTCACCATCAACACGAAGCACCACCCTGGTGCGCGAGTCTGGGTCGCCGGCCGCGGGCTCCGTGTCAACAATCATCCGCAGCACTACCTCTCGAACGCGGAGCACGAGGCGGCCCGCGCGGAGCGGCTGCTGTCGAAGGCGAGCGGGCTCACGGTGGAGGTGGTCGGCATCATCGTGATCGTCGGTGCCAGTGTCACGGTGAAGGCACCGCCGCACAGCGACACGGCGCAGATCGGCGTCATTCCGGCAACCGCCCTGCTGCAGACGGTTGACGTGCGTCGCGCCTACAGCGACGAACAACTGGCGAGCATCGTCGCGGCAGCCGTGCGCGCCGAGACCTGGAGCGCGCTCCCTCCACGGCATGCAGCAGACCCCGCGGCGCTGCTCGAGGAGTTCTCGCGCATCGACGCTCGGATCCGAGCCGAGGGCCGCACGACGTCGAAGCAACCTGCTCGCCGACCCCGACCTCGAGGCATCCGTGCGACGATCCTCAGACTGCTCGGAGTGGCCGCCATCGGTCTCGGTATCTGGTGGGCGCTCACCCTTGTGCCGTCGCTGGTGCAGAACGCCATTGCGTCCAGCCAAGCGAGGAGCGCCGAGCGAGCAGATCTGGCGAGTCTCACGTCGTCGGCGGAAGCCGCGGCATCCGCTCTCCACGGGATGACCGCAGGTGGACCGCAGCCGGCGACCCTGCAGATCAGCCCAGGCGACGCCCTGCTGACGACGGACACGGGCGTGTTGATCGCCGATCTCCCCGACGGCACCACGGGCACGTACGCCGTGAGCGCCGACGGGCTGTCGTACTCGCTGACCCTCGTCGCTCCGGGTTCCGGAGCCTCGGTCACCGTCACGCCTGAACTCGGGGCCGTCGCGACCGAGCAGTGAAGCGACGGATGCGGCGGCGAGGGCACCTGCCCACTCGGGCCACATCCGCTGCCTTCTCGGCGACCCGCCGTCGCTCGCTGCGCGGGCCGACCCGGGTGACGCTGGTGAGCGGGGGGACCGATGAGCTCGACTGCGGCCCACGAATTCCGTGCGGAGCCCGCTGCCCCTGCCCACCGCGCCACCGGCATCGAGGCAGCTGAGATCGCCGTGCCAGGGGCCGAATCGTCAGTCGCCGACCCGTCGGTGGCCGATCGGGCCGTCCGCGGGGCCGTGCCGAGTCGCGTGGCGCTGCCGGCGCTGCAGCGGTCGGCCGGCAACGCCGCGGTCGCGCGGCTGCTGGCGCATCCGCATCCGCACGCGCCGACGCCGACGCCGACGCCCCAGTCGGCGCAGCCGGCGTCCGCCGAAGCGGCGCCCGTGGCCGGCAACCTCGACACCGAGGCATCCGCTGCCGGCTTCGACAGCGAGACCCGGACGACCGACTCGCTGCCCGACCACACCGCGCTGCGCGGACCGGAGCAGCAACCCGACGAGCCCCCGCGGCAACGCGACGAACCGGCCCTGCAACGCGAGGAGGAGGACCCCGGCTTCTTCGCCTCGATCCGCCGTCGGCTGTCGGGCATCGGCGACGGCATCCGGTCGGGCTGGACGAGCGTGTCGAGCGGGGTCGGCGAGGTGGTCGACGGCCTGCGGGAGCGCGGCGCGGGCGCCCTCGACACGATCCGGGCGGCCGGCGCGGGAGTCGCCAACTTCGTGCGGTCGGTCGCGACGAGCCTGCCCGACTCGGCGACGGCGGCGTTCACGGCCATCCGCGGGGTGGTCCTGGCGCCGATCACCGCGATCGTCGGCGGCGCGACCCGCCTGCGCGACGCGGTGCTGCGCCTGGATGCCGACGGCCTCGCCAGCGCATGGAGCTCGATCACCGGCCTGGCGTCGGGCGCGTGGACCGCCGCGCAGGCGATGGCCGGCGCCGTCGGGCGTGCACTTTCGAGCCTGTGGGACGGCGCTGCATCCGGATTCCGCAGCGTCGTCGACTCCGCGCGGGCCGGCGCCAACGCCGTCGTCGACGGGCTGGTCGGGCTCGCGTCGACGGCCACGAGCCGGCTCGGCGCGCTGTGGTCGCGCGTCGAGGCCTTCGGCTCCGACCTGATCTCGGCCGACAGCTGGGGCGGCGCGATCGTTCGGCGCATCGGCGGCGCGTTGCTGTCGGGTGCCCAACGCGCATGGAGCACCGCGCAGGCCGGGTGGCAGCGGGCGCGGGACACGGCCGGGAGCATCGGGTCATCCATCGTCTCGGGCGCACGCGGCGCGTGGGACACCGTGTCGGGTGCGGCGAGCTCAGCATGGGACACCGCGGGCCGCGCGTGGACGCGCGTGAAGGACGGCGTCGGGGGTGCCGCCGACAAGATCACGGGCGGCGTGCGGTCGTTCGTGCAACGGGTGCGCTCGTTCTCGATCACCTCGCTCGTCGCGAAGCTGCGCAAGTACGGCCAGGCCATGACGGGCCTCGGCACCCTCGTCGCCGACCCGATGTCGACCATCGAACCCTACGCCGAGGGCATCGCGGGCAAGCTCTCGGCCGGAATGCCGGCCGCGGCATCCCATGCGGTCGCACCCCACATGCCGGCAGCGGTGCGTGGTGCGAACACGGCGCCGGCGGCATCCGCTCTGCCTGCCCCGGTGCAGCGCCAGGCGACGGATGCCTCGACCGAGGCGGTCACGCGCACCACCTCGAGCGGCGCCGAGATGTGGGCCGGGCTCGGCGCAGCCTTCACCGACAAGTGGGCCAAGCTCGACGTGAAGAAGATGGCGCTCGACGGGCTGAAGAGCCTCGTCTGGCCGTGGCCGAAGATCGGCGAGGAGCTCACCGGCATCGCCGCCGACATGTCGAAGGCGTGGGGCACCCTGTTCTCGCCGCGCAACCTCTTCGACGACCCCCTCGGGTTCTTCCACGACCTGTGGAGCGACCTGATGAAGCTGCTCGACTTCCCGCTCATCCTGTGGCGGCGGCTGAACAACATCGCACTGCTGCTGCTCGGCCCGATCACGATCGTGCTCACGGTGATCGGCTTCATCGGCGGCAGCCTGGCAGGCACCGTGCTGGGCGGCATCGCAGGTGCGCTGGCCGGGGTCGGCATCGGAGCGGCGCCGGGAGCCGGTGGCGGATTCGCCGTCGGCGGCGTCGGCGGCGCAGGGCTCGGCTTCGGCGTCGCGATGGGACTCGGCCAGGCCTTCCTCGTGTCGTTCGCCGCCGGTGAGGTGACCGCGCTCGTCAAGGTGCTCGCCGACCTGTTCACCACCCGCCAGACCCGGCAGGAGAAGGCCGACGACTACAACACCGCCGCCGACAGCGGCCTCGCACTCGGCATCACCGCGATCCTCGTGGGGCTCGGATGGATCGGCGGCCGCATCGCCGCCGCCTGCGCCTCGGTGCTGCGCGGGTTCCTGCCCGCGTCGGTGCTCGCAGTGATCGACGAGTTCGCCGCCGGGGTGCGCGCGGCACGCAAGGGCGGACTGCCCACGGAGGACCGACCGCCGCCCCCGGAGGACAAGCCCCCCGTGCCCGAGGAGAAACCGCCCGTCGTCGACCCGGTGACCCCCGACATGCGGGTTCCGGGCCCGCAGACGCTGACCGCGGCGGAGCTCGCCGAGCTGCAGGGCATCGCCAACAAGCACCAGACGAGGCTGCAGGTCACCGGCAGCCGTGGTCGCGGAATGGGCCGGGCCGTAGAGACCGACCTCCCGCCGGGTAAGGGAACCGGCACGAAGAGCGACATCGACGTGGTGATCGACGGGCAACGGGACATCGACACCCGCGGCGCACTGTCGAACGACGTGAGCGGCGCCTGCAAGGGCGTCGCCAACGTCGCGAGCTCGATCGGCGAGGCGAGCGGCCCGCACATCGACATCCTGCCGGCACCGCGCGGCGTGCCCGGCGGCGGAGAACGGCCGACCATCCCGCCCAGCGAGCGGCCGACCATCCCGCCGGGCCCGCCGAGCGATCGGCCGACCGTGCCGCCTGGGCCGCCGCGCGACTGACCGTGCCCGCTCAGCTGGCGGCGGCGGCGAGCTGCGGGTACTGCTCGAGCACCGTGCGCGACAGCGTGCTCTTGGCCCAGACGGCGGTCTCGTCGGCGAGGATCTCGTGCTCCCCCGCCTCGACGCCGTCGTACACACGACGCACGATGTCGTCGGCGCGGCCCTTCGGCACGTCGAGGTCGGCGATCATCGGGGTGTCGGTGTAGCCGAGGTGCACGCCCACGACCTGGGTGCCGCGGGGCGCCAGCTCGAGGCGCAGGGAGTTCGTGATCGACCAGAAGGCGGCCTTCGACGCGCTGTACGCGTTGCCCGCGGCGTACCAGCTGAGCGCCGAGTGGATGTCGACGAGCGCGCCGCCGCCGTTCGCGGTGAGGACCGGCGCGAACGCCTGGGCGACGGCGAGCGGTCCGAAGACGTTGGTCTCGAAGAGCGCGCGCACGTCGTCGAGGTCGGCGTCGAGCATCGTCGACGGAGCCGAGGCGCCGGCGTTGCTCACGACGACGGTGGTGTCGCCGGCGCGTGCGGCGACCGCGGCGATCGACGCGGCATCCGTGACGTCGAGCTGAAGGGGCACGACGCGCTCGTCGTTCCACTCGCGCGGGGTGCGTGCGGTCGCGTAGACCTTCGCGGCGCCGCGCTCGAGCGCCTGGTGCACGAACTCGGTGCCGAGCCCCCCGTTCGCTCCGGTGACGAGCACGACGGCTCCTTGCAGTGAAGTCATGATGTGGCCTTTCGGTGATGCCGTCGGGTGTCGCGAGGCCGCGGCATCCTGAGTTGGTATTTCCAACTTAGCATGGCGGATGACGGGCACTACCACCTTGCCGCCCCCCTTCGCTATTTCTGATTCAATTCATTCTTGAGTTTACTCAGTTTTAGACGTACGGTTGCGACCATGAACACCACGACACACTCCGGCTCCGCGCTCTCGTTCGCGACCGTGCCCACTCGCACCATCAGCGCGGCCGGCGTCGACTTCGCCTACCGCGAGCTCGGCCCCTCCACCGGCGTTCCGCTGGTCCTCCTCACGCACCTCGCCGGGACGCTCGACAACTGGGACCCGCGCGTCGTCGATGGCCTCGCCGCCGGCCGGCGCGTCATCGCCTTCGACAACCGCGGCGTCGGGGCGACCACGGGCACTCCCGCGTCCACGATCGAGGGCATGGCGCGCGACGCCGTGGCGTTCATCCGAGCGCTCGGCTTCGACCGGGTCGACCTGCTCGGGCTCTCGATGGGCGGCATGATCGCCCAGGTCCTCGCCGTCACCGACCCGGCGCTCGTGCGCAAGCTGATCCTCGCGGGCACGGGCCCCGCCGGCGGCATCGGCATCGACCGCATCACCTGGGTCTCGAACGCGGCGGTGCTCCGCGGCATCCTGACCTTCAGCGACCCGAAGGTCACGCTGTTCTTCACCCGCACCGCCAACGGCAAGCGCGCCGCGCGCGAGTTCTTGGCGCGCATCGCCGAGCGCACCGTCGATCGCGATGCGAAGATCACGACGCGGGCCTACCGCGCCCAGCTCGCCGCGGTGCACGACTGCGCGACCCGGCCCGCCGCCGACCTGTCGAAGATCACCCAGCCCGTGCTCGTCGCCAACGGCGAGCACGACGCGATGATCCCGACCGAGAACTCGGTCGACCTGAGCCGGCGCCTGCCCGACGCCGAACTCGTGCTCTACCCCGACGCCGGGCACGCCGGCATCTTCCAGTACCACCGGCAATTCGTCGCCACCGCACTCGAATTCCTGGCCCGATGAGCGCGCAGATGAGCCCGCAGACCCCCGGCACGCCCCAGACGCCCCAGACGCCGCCCACCCCGCCGGCGAGCGCGCAGACGATGACGGCCTTCGTCATCGACGCCTACGGGCAGCCGATGCACGAGGCGGAGGTCCCGAGACCGACCGTCGGCGACCACGACGTGCTCGTTCACGTGCAGGCCGCCGGCGTCAATCAACTCGACGCCGGTATCCGCGACGGCCGGTTCCGCCAGATCCTGCCGTACCGGCTGCCGCAGGTCCTCGGCAACGACCTCGCCGGCACGGTGGTGCAGGTCGGCGCGAAGGTCGACCGGTTCGCTCCGGGCGACGAGGTCTACGGG
>NZ_JBFUCL010000162.1:0-8129 GCF_056405255.1 Agromyces sp. P1_H4
CGCGGCGCCCGCGCGGCGGCGCTCGCGGCGTCCGCGGTGCTCGTGGCGGTCCCCCTGGTGGGGTACGCCGTGATCCTCGGAATCGTCCCCTAGTCTGACGCGCCCACTGGAGCGCGTCGATACGCTCGGAGCGTGAACGAGCTCCTCGACTGGATCCTCGACGTGGTGCAGGCCGTGGACCCGGTGGCCCGCACCCTGCTCGCCGGGGTCGGGATCCTCCTCGAGACGTCCGTGCTCATCGGCCTCGTCGTCCCGGGCGACACGATCGTGCTCGTGGCATCGACCGCCGTGGACGGTGTCGGCCAGTACTTCGCCCTCGTCTTCGCCGTGATCGCCGGGGCCCTCATCGGCGAGAGCATCGGCTTCGGCCTCGGTCGCTGGTTCGGGCCGCACATCCAGCGGTCGCGGCTCGGGCGCCGCATCGGCGAGGAGAACTGGGCGAGGGCGCAGCGATACCTCGATCGACGCGGCGGACCCGCCGTGTTCATCTCCCGCTTCCTGCCCGTGCTGCATTCGCTCATCCCGCTCACCGTTGGCATGAGCACCATGCGCTACCGCAAGTTCATGGCATGGACCGTGCCCGCCTGCGTCATCTGGGCCTTCGCGTACGTCACCGTCGGATCGGCGGCCGCCGGCGGATACCGTGAACTCAGCCGTGACCTGCACTGGGCCGGCTACCTCTTCGTCGCGGTGATCGCAGCATTCCTGCTCGTCGTCTGGGGCGCGAAGAAGCTCATCGTTCGCGTGGAGTCTCGGCACATGGCCGAGGGGCCGGACACCGAAGCATCCGACCCCCCGAGTGCAACGCGCGAGCCCTAGAAGAGCGCCTTGTCGGCGAGCCAGTCGCTCGCGATCTGGTCGGCGGACTCCTGCTCGTTGACACTGAGTGCGTTCAGTGCCACGAGGTCCTCCGCGGTGAGCGCGGCGCTGACCGTGTTGAGGATCTTCGCGATCTTGTCGTCGACCTTCTCGCTCACGACGGGCACGACGTTCGACGCGAGGAAGAGGCCCTCGGGGTCCTCGAGCGTGACGAGGTCGTTCGCGGCGATGTTCGGGTCGGCGCTGTAGATGTTCACCATCTGCACCTGGTTGTCGACGAGCGCCTTGAGCGTCAGCGGGCCGCCGCTGTCTTCGATGGGCGTGAACGCCACGTCGACGCCGTAGACCGACTTCAGGCCCTCGGGTCCATAGGGACGCGTCGCCAGCTCCGAGTTGCCGCCCAGCGTGATGGGCGTCGACACGTTCTTCAGGTCGGCGAGGCTCGTCACGTCGTTCTCCTCGGAGAACGTCTTCGTCACGTTGTACGAGTCCTGGTCGGTCGCCGGCGACTGGTCGAGCACGCGCAGCCCGTCGGGCAGCGAGGTCTCGAGCTCGGCGTAGACGTCGTCGCTCGTGGTGGCGGCGGTGTCGGGCACGTAGTACTGGAGGAGGTTGCCCGTGTACTCGGGGAACACGTCGATCGAACCGCTCTCGATCTCGGGGATGTACACCTCGCGCTGGCCGATGCGGAGGTCGCGCTCGACGGTGTAGCCGTTCTCCTCGAGCGCCTGGGCGTAGAGCTCGGCGATGATCTCGTTCGAGTAGTAGTCCTGCGAGCCGACGACGATCGTCTCGGACGAACCGCCGCCGTCAGAGGATCCGCTGTCCAGCGGATCGCCCGATGAACACCCTGCCAGGGCCACTGTCGCCCCGACCACGACCGCTGCCAGGGCAACGAGCCGGCCTTTTCCTGCTGTGATCATTCCTGATTCCCTTCGGTGATGGGTCGCCCCACGGCCGCCCTGGACCGGGACGGCCCTGGGCGGAGCTCTGCACCTCGCGCCGCCCGCACGCCATGCGGGACGACGAGGCGCTGCGTGATCGCGAACAGGCCGTCGATGGCCAGCGCGAGGATGATGACGAGGATGGAACCGCCGAGCATCTCGGCGTAGTCGCGGGTCTTCAGGCCGGCGAAGATGTATCGCCCGAGCCCGAAGTCGGCCACGTAGGCGGCGAGCGTGGCCGTCGCGATGATCTGCAGCGTGGCCGAGCGGATGCCGCCGACGACGATCGGCATGCCGAGCGGCAGCTCCACCTTGCCGATGATCTGGTCTTCGCGCATGCCCATCGCACGGGCGGCGTCGATCGTGCGCCGATCCACGGACTCGAGGCCCGCATAGGCCCCGGCGAGCAGCGGCGGGATCGCGAGGATGACGAGGGCGATGATCGGCGCCTGCAGGCCGATGCCGAGCCAGAGCGCGAACAGGGTGAGCACGCCGAGGGTCGGCAGCGCTCGAAGGCCGCCCGAGACCATCACCGCCGGCTCCTTGCCGCGCCCGGAGTGGCCCACCGCCACTCCGGCCGGCAGGGCGATGACCGACGCGATGACGAGGACGATGGCGGAGATCAGCAGGTGCTGTCCGATGCGCTCGGGAATGCTGCCGACGCCCGTCCAGTTCGCGGGATCGAGGATCCAGGCGATGCCGTCGAGGAAGAGGTTCACGCGGCATCCACCCGCTCGACCCGCTCGACCGACCGCCGCCGCTGCGCCGCGTCGGGACGCGACCACGGCATGAGCAGGCGCCCGATGCGGACGCAGGCCCAGTCGAGCGCCAACGCCAGCACGATCGTCGCGACGATGCCCGTGAAGATCTCGGCCTGGATGCCGCGCTGGAACCCGTCGGTGAACAGGCTGCCGAGGCTCTGCACGCCGATCACGGCACCGACGGTGGCGAGGCTCACCGTGCTCACGATGACCACGCGGAGACCGGAGACGAGCACCGGCCCTGCCAGGGGAAGGTCGACGCCCCAGAAGCGGCCGGCCGACGAGAAGCCCATCGCCGTCGCCGACTGGCGCACGTCGGGCTCGACCGAGTCGAAGGCGTCGGCGGCGGTGCGCACGAGCACCGCGATGCCGTACAACGTGAGGGCGATGACGAGGTTGAGCGGCGACCGCAGGCTCAGGCCGGTGATGGGCGGGAGTGCCACGAACAGCGCGAGCGACGGGATGGCGTAGAGCAGCCCGCAGAGGGACAGGAGCACGCCTCGCGACCACCGGTAGCGGTGCGCGAGCCATCCGATGGGGACCGACGCCACGAAGCTCAGTATGATCGCGGGCACCGACAATGCCAGGTGCACGAGCATGAGCTCGCCGACGAGGTCGAGGTTCGACCAGAGCCAGTTCACGGGGCGAGGACCCCCGCCGGACGTCCGTCGGCGTCGACGACCACCCTGCGGCCGTCGACGTCCGTCAGGTGCAGCGCGCGCTTGCCGCGGTCGGCGCCCACGAAGTCGGCCACGAACGCGTCGGCCGGACGCGCGAGGATCTCGCTCGGCGAGGCGGCCTGCGAGATCTTCCCGCCGCGCTGCATGATGACCACCTGGTCGCCGAGCAGGAACGCCTCGTCGATGTCGTGGGTCACGAAGACCACCGTCTTGCCGAGCTCGCCCTGCAGCCGCAGCAGTTCCTGCTGCAGCTCCGCCCGGACGATCGGATCGACCGCGCCGAACGGCTCGTCCATGAGGAGGATGTTCGGATCGACGGCGAGCCCGCGCGCGACGCCGACCCGCTGCTGCTGGCCTCCCGAGAGTTGGCTCGGGTATCGGTCGGCGAGCGAACGATCGAGGCCCACGGTGTCCATGAGCTCGAGCGCGCGATCATAGGCCTGGCGCTTGCCGGTGCCGCGGAGCAGCGGGACGGTGGCGACGTTGTCGATGACGGTGCGGTGCGGGAGGAGGCCCGAGTTCTGCATGACGTAGCCGATGCCGCGGCGCAATTGCACCGGATCGACCGTGGCGACGTCGGTGCCGTCGATGAGCACCTGGCCGCCGCTCGGGTCGACCATGCGGTTGATCATCCGAAGGAGCGTCGTCTTGCCCGATCCGGACGACCCGACGAGCACGGTCGTCTTGCGCGGCGGGATCACGATGTCGACGTTCTCGACCGCGACGGTGCCGTCGGGGAACTGCTTGGTGACGCGGCGGAACTCGATCATGGGCTGCCTCACTCGTCTCGGGTCGTCGCCCGGAAGCCGGAGTCCAAGCCAAACACCATTCCCCCGTCAGGGCAACGCGTTGACACTCGGCGCGTCACATGAAGGTCGTGCCGCGCCGGAGCCGGTGGTTCAGGCCGCGGAACTGGCGGCGAGCGCCCCGCCCAGGTGCTCGGCGAGGTAGTCGTGCACGAGGCGCTTGGCCTCGGCGAGGTAGCGGTCGTCGCCCACGGGCTTGCGCTCGAAGGCCCGGCTGATGAGCGCGTCGCCGAGCTCGATCGCCACGCCCAGGCGGAAGCGAAGCTCCTCGGGGTCGGGGACCCCGCCGAACTCAGCCTCGATGAGGCTCGCGAGGCGGTGGGCGAACTCGGGCTCGATGTCGCCGTCGGCCGTATCGCGTCGCCCGGCGTGGACCACGCTGAAGCCGGGCTCGTCGCGGTAGAGGGCGGCGAACGCATCGAGCGAGACGTCGACCACGTCCCACCACGTCGTGAGCGCCGTGCGCTCCATGTCGTCGGCCACCCGCTCCCGGAAACGCCGGATCGACCGCTCGCGCAATGCGTGGAGCACCGCGACGCGGTCGGGGAAGTAGCGGTAGACGGTGCCGATCGACGCGCCGGCGCGCTCGGCGACCATCTGGGTGGTCAGCCGCTCGAACCCGGTCTCGTCGACGATCTCCGCGGCAGCGTCGAGCAGCGCGTCGAGCCGCTGGGTGCTGCGCCGTTGCGTCGGCTCGGTGCGCACCGCCACCCTCCGGTTCGGATCGGCCCCCAGGATCAGGTCGACATTCGGCACGGAACCTCCCTCATTTGCGGGGTCCACTCTACCGGCCGGGCCGGCATCCGTCCGACCACCGCGAGGCCCGTGTTTTCGGCCGGTACCGCCCGCGTGACAGACTGAGTGGATGCCGGCGAGTCCCCCAACCCCGGCCGGATCTCGAGAGCGCCAGGTCCGGCACCGTGCCGCGCGCCTCGAAGACTGGTTGCACGACATCCGGGAGCGCTGGGCGCGCCGACGCGGGCACGTCCCGACCGTGGTGCCTTACACGGGCTACGGGTCCACCGAATGGGTGCGCGTCCTCTGCCGCGTGCTGCTCAGCCGGCCGATCGCGGCCGACGAGCCGTCGAAGCGACGGCGCAAGCGCCGCGAGCAGGGCATCCGGGGTTGGCGGAGCTTCACGAGCGTGCCCGTCGGCGACGTGCCGGTCGTCATCGAGGTCGGCGGTGAGCGCATCGAGGTGCTCGCCGACCGGGGCGGCGTGGTCGACACGCGCGTCCCCGTGTCGCTGGCCCCCGGATGGCACCAGGCGACGCTGCGCACCGAGGGATCCGAGCCGGTGGAGGCGCCGATCTGGATCGTCGGCCCCGACGTGCACTTCGGCATCATCTCCGACGTCGACGACACCGTGATGGTGACCGCGCTCCCCCGCCCCTTCGTCGCCTTCTGGAACACGTTCGTGCTCGACGAGCACGCGCGCATCCCCACCCCCGGGATGGCGGTGCTGTACGAGCGGCTGGTGCGGGCCCACCCCGGGGCGCCCGTGATCTACCTCTCGACGGGCGCGTGGAACGTGGCGCCGACGTTGACGCGCTTCCTCTCGCGCAACCTCTACCCCGCCGGGCCGCTCCTGCTCACCGACTGGGGTCCGACGCACGACCGGCTGTTCCGCAGCGGCAGGGCGCACAAGGAGGAGAACCTCCGCCGCCTGGCCGAGGAGTTCCCCGACGTGCGCTGGCTCCTCATCGGCGACGACGGGCAGCACGACGAGGAGCACTACGCGAACTTCGCCGCCGAGCATCCCGGACGCGTCGCCGCGGTGGCCATCCGCGAGCTCTCCACCGGCGAGGCTGTGCTCGCGGGTGGTCGCTCCAAGGCGGAGCAGCACGGGGCCGACGTGCCCTGGGTGTCCGCGAGCGACGGCTCGACACTGGCCGACCGTCTCGGCGAGCACGGACTGCTCTGACCCGTCGCACCACCTGCGACCTGTCCGCGCGGCGGACCACGACGGATGTCGGCGGACGGCGTCCGAGGACTCAGGCGCCGGACGGCGCCGCGGTTTCCGATCGACCGGCGGCTCGGCGGATGCGCGCAAGTCCGCGATTGACCTGGCGCGCCCAGAGCGGGCCGCGGTAGATGAAGGCCGAATAGCCCTGCACGAGCGTGGCGCCCGCGTCGAGACGGGCCTGCACGTCCTCGGCGGTCTCGACGCCACCCACCGAGATCACGCAGAGCTCGGAGGGCACGTGCGCGCGAACGAGGCGCAGCACCTCCAAGGAGCGCGCGGCGAGCGGCGCGCCCGAGAGCCCCCCGGCGCCGATCCGCTCGACCTCGGCCGCCGAGGCCGTGAGCCCCTCGCGGGAGATCGTCGTGTTCGTGGCGATGATGCCGTCGAGGCCGAGACGCGTCACCAGCTCGCAGATGCGCACCACCTCGTCGTCGGCGAGGTCTGGGGCGATCTTGACGAGCAGCGGGGTGGTGCCCGCGATCGCCCGTACGGCCTCGAGCAGCGGCGCGAGCGCGTCGAGCTCCTGCAGGCCGCGCAGGCCGGGCGTGTTCGGCGAGCTGACGTTGACGACGAGGTAATCGGCGAACGGCGCCAGCACTCGGGCGCTGCGTTCGTAGTCGGCCACGGCGTCCTCGACCGCGGTGACCCGGCTCTTGCCGATGTTCACGCCGAGCACGGGGCGGTGCGGTAGGCGGGAGAGCCGCGACAGGCGGCCGACCCCGGCATCCGCCCCGCCGTTGTTGAAGCCCATGCGGTTCACCAGGGCGCGGTCGCGCACCAGGCGGAACAGCCGGGGCCGCTCGTTGCCGGGCTGGGCGACGGCCGTGATCGTGCCGACCTCGACGTGCCCGAAGCCCAGGTTGCCGAGCCCGCGCACGGCGAACCCGTCCTTGTCGAATCCCGCGGCGACGCCGAACGGCGACCCGAACGTGCGACCGAGCGCGTGCACGGCGAGCGACGGATCGGGCMGAGTGGCGAGTTCGAGGAGCCGGCCGAACCCGAGCGCCGGCAGCATCCGGATGACCCGGAATGCAAGGTGGTGCGCGTCTTCGGGGTCCATGCGGGACAGGACGAGGGAGAAGAGGAGTCGATACATGCCGGGACTCAGGCTATCGGAGGTGCGCGGACGCGCCGGACGATGCGGAACCGTCGACGTCATGCTGCGACGCCGCGCGGCACCTCACTCGACGGGTCGCGCCGGCAGCCGGCCGTGCTCGGCGCGGAGCTGGCCGATCGCCGACTCGAAGTCGTCGAGCGACTCGAACGCCTGGTACACGCTCGCGAAGCGCAGGTAGGCCACCTCGTCGAGCTCGCGGAGCGGCGGCAGGATGGCGAGCCCGATGTCGTTCGCCTCGATCTGCGACGCGCCCGTGGAGCGGATGGTCTCCTCCACCTTCTGCGCGAGCACGGCGAGGTCGGAGTCGGTGACCGGTCGACCCTGGCACGCCTTCTTCACGCCCAGCACGACCTTCTCGCGGCTGAACGGCTCGATGACGCCGCTGCGCTTGATGACCGCGAGGCTCGCGGTCTCGGTCGTGGAGAACCGGCGGCCGCACTCGGGGCACTGCCTGCGGCGCCTGATCGAGAGTCCGTCATCACTCGTGCGCGAGTCGATGACACGGGAATCGGGGTGACGGCAGAACGGACAGTACATGGTGCTCCCAGCCTAGCGGCGCGGCGACGCCCGGCCTCCGCGCTCAGCGCTCGAAGCGCGCCGTGACCGCCTCGCCGTGCGCGGGCAGGTCCTCCTCGGCCGACAGCGCGGCGATGACCGGGGCGACCTCGCGCAACGCACGCTCGTCGTAGCGGACGACCTGCTGCGGACGCAGGAACGTCGCGGCCGAGAGGCCGGCGGTCGACCTGGCCTGCCCGCCGGTGGGCAGCACGTGGTTGGAACCCGCGGCGTAGTCGCCGAGGCTCACCGGCGAGTACGGGCCGATGAAGATCGCGCCGGCGTTCTCGATGCGAGCGAGCACGGCGTCGGTGTCGCGCACCTGGATCTCGAGGTGCTCCGGTCCGAACGCGTTCGAGAAGTCGGCGGCGCCCTCGAGGTCGTCGACGAGCACCACGGCCGACTGCACGCCCTCGACGGCCGTGCGCACGCGCGCCGCGTGCTTCGTGGCGGCCACGCGCACCTCGAGGCGCTCTCGAAC
>NZ_JBFUCL010000163.1:0-8061 GCF_056405255.1 Agromyces sp. P1_H4
GGCGAGGAGGTACTCGCCGCCGAGCACCTCGGTGTCGGAGGCGCCGGCCCGTTCGCGCAGCACCGTCGCGTCGGGCGTGCCGTTGGGCCCGGCTGGCACCACGGCGTACTCGATGTCGGGACCGACCGCGAGCGCGAAGTTCGTCGGGAGCGTCCACGGCGTCGTCGTCCAGGCGAGCGCGCGCACGGCGGTGAGCCCGAGCGACTCGGCCTTCGCGCCCGTCAGCGGGAACGTGACCGTGACCGTCTGGTCCTGCCGCATCTTGTAGACGTCGTCGTCCATGCGCAGCTCGTGGTTCGAGAGCGGCGTCTGGTCGCGCCAGCAGTACGGCAGCACCCGGTAGCCCTCGTAGGCGAGCCCCTTGTCGTGCAGGGTCTTGAACGCCCACACCACCGACTCCATGAACGTCACGTCGAGCGTCTTGTAGTCGTGCTCGAAGTCGACCCACCGCGCCTGCCGGGTGACGTACTCCTGCCACTCCTTGGTGTAGCGCAGCACGGCCTCGCGCGCGGCCTCGTTGAAGGCCGCGATGCCCATCGCCTCGATCTCGCTCTTGTCGGTGATGCCGAGCTGGCGCTCCGCCTCGAGCTCCGCGGGCAGGCCGTGCGTGTCCCATCCGAAGCGGCGGTGCACCTGGTGGCCGCGCATGGTCTGGAAGCGCGGGAAGAGGTCCTTCGCGTATCCGGTCAGCAGGTGCCCGTAGTGCGGGAGACCGTTGGCGAACGGCGGGCCGTCGTAGAACACCCACTCGGGCGAGCCCTCGCGCTGGTCGATCGACGCCTGGAAGGTGCCGTCCTGCTTCCAGAAGGCGAGGACCTCGCGCTCGACGGCGGGGAAGTCGGGTGAGGGGGCGACACCGTGGTCGTCTGGGGTACGGGGGTACACGCTCGCTCCTTGCGGGGACGGATGCTCTCGCGAGGACGCCGGCTGCTCGATCGAGCACCGCCGCGGTACCACCTCGCTTGCCCCGGCATCCGTGGATGTCGAGGCCCCTCATTCGGCTGTGACGGGCCACCCGTTCGGTTCTAGTGACGAGCGGATGCCTCGCGGCATCCGTTCGCGTTCTTCCGAAGACTCCCCGGTGATGGCCGGATCGACGTCGTTGCCCTCCAGACTACCGCGTCCGGGCTCCGCGAAGCACGCCCGAGGCGGCGGGAGACCCGCGGTACGCCTCGCTGATGAGCGCGAGCAACGCGCTCTCGGGAAGGTCGTGCAGCTTCGCCTCGTCGACGAGGTCGTGGATCGCGCCGGCCAGCGCCGCGTGCCCGCCGATGCGCACCGCCACGACGGCACCGCGACCCCGGTGCAGTTCGATCAGTCCCTCGTCGCGCAGCACGCCGTACGCACGGAGCACGGTGTGCATGTTCACCCCGAGCGAGCGGGCGAGATCGCGAGCGGCCGGGAGGCGCTCGCCGCCGATGACGCGACCGTCGATGATGGCCGCGCGCACGGCCGAGGTGAGCTGCTGGAACAGCGGGGTGGCGCGGGCGGGATCGAGGCGGATCAGCACTACTTGATTCTATTGTTCTATTTGAAATGGAACAAGTTGATTGTCGCCGACCTCACCCGCTGCAAGGATGACTGCGTGACCACTGCACCTCCCGCCCCGGCGACCCCCGCGCCCACGAATCCCGCCCGACGCGTCGCGTGGGCCTCGATGGTCGGCACCTCGCTCGAGTCCTTCGACTTCTACGTCTTCGCCTACTTCTCGGCCTTCTTCATCGGGCCGCTCTTCTTCGACCCGCTGGGCGCGTTCGGCGCGCAGCTCGCCGCCTTCGCGACGGTCGCCGTCGCCTTCGTCGTGCGCCCCATCGGCGCCATCCTCTTCGGGCACATGGGCGACCGGCTCGGACGCCGGACCACGCTGCTCTGGACCGTCGGCATCATGGGTGTCGCGACCGGCCTCATCGGCGTGCTGCCCACCTACGCGCAGGCCGGCTGGATCGGTGCCGTGCTCCTGGTGCTGCTGCGCGTCGTGCAGGGCCTCTCCCTGGGCGGCGAGTGGGGCGGCTCGATCCTCCTCGCCACCGAGCACTCGGGCCCCGTGAAGCGCGCGTTCTACGCCGCGATCCCCCAGCTCGGGTCCCCCGTGGGATCGATCCTCTCCGCGGCGCTGTTCATCGTCATGACGATCGCGCTGCCGGCCGAGGAGCTCGCGGCGTGGGGGTGGCGCATCCCGTTCCTCATCGCCTTCCCGCTGCTGCTCGTGTCGCTGTACCTCCGCTGGACGATCGACGAGACGCCCGTGTTCCGCGAGGTCGTCGCCGAGGGGCGACGCGACCGCGTGCCCTTCGTCGCCATGTTCCGCCGGCGCCCGGTGGCGATCGTCATCGCGATCGGCGCGGCGCTGCTCGGCATCGGTTCCTATTCGCTCATGAACACGTACACGATCAACTACGGCGCGGCGGAGCTGGGCTTCAGCTTCCAGGACCTGCTCATCGCCACGACCATCGGCGGACTGCTGCAGCTCATCACCATCCCGTTGTTCGGATCGTGGGCGACGCGCATCGGCTCGGCGCGTGTCGTCGCATGGGGCGCACTCGGCACGCTGCTCATCACGTTCCCGATGTACTTCCTGCTGCAGTTCGCCACGTTCCCGATCCTCGTGGGCACGATGATCATCGGCGGCATCCTGCCCACCATGTCGTGGGCGGCGCTCGGCGGCCTCATGAACGACCTGTTCCCCGACCACTTCCGGTACTCGGCGCTCTCGCTGTCGTACGCCATCGCCGCGACGGTGGGCGGCTTCGTGCCGCTCGTCACCCTCGCCCTCGGCGAGTCGACCGGCTACGCCTGGTGGCACCCCGGCGTGGTGCTCGCCCTCCTGTCGGCCGTCACGCTCGTGTCGGCGTGGGCAGCGTCGCGGATGCCGCGGGTGCCCGAGGTCGGCGACCCCGACGTCGTGGCGACCCCCGAGCCGGCATCCGCCGCCTGACCCCATCCACCGCCGCTGCGTGAGCGGCACCCCCTCGGCCCGCCGGTTCCCGGCGGGCCGAGTCGTCTCCGGTAGGCTGGATCGTCGCACATTCAGGCACCTCTTCACCGACACGGTGCCGCCGATATCGAACCGGAGCATCATGACCGATCACTCGCGCATCCCCGACAAGCCAGCGCTCGAAGGACTCGAGACGGTCTGGGGCGACGCATGGGAGCGCGACGGCGTCTACCGGTTCGACCGCGAGCGGGCCACGCGCGAGCGCGTCTACTCGATCGACACCCCGCCGCCGACCGCGTCGGGTTCCCTCCACATCGGGCACGTGTTCTCGTTCACGCACACCGATCTCATCGCGCGCTACCAGCGCATGCGCGGCCGAAGCGTCTTCTATCCCATGGGCTGGGACGACAACGGCCTGCCGACCGAGCGCCGCGTGCAGAACTACTACGGCGTGCGCTGCGACCCGTCGCTGCCCTACGACCCCGACTTCGTCCCGCCCTTCGAGGGCGGCGACAACAAGAGCACGAGGGCTGCCGACCAGCAGCCGATCAGCCGACGCAACTTCATCGAGCTCTGCGAGCGGCTCACCGCCGAGGACGAGCAGCAGTTCGAGGCGCTCTTCCGCACCCTCGGACTCTCGGTGGACTGGACGCAGTCCTACCGCACGATCGCCGACGAGGCGCTCTTCACCTCACAGCTCGCCTTCGTGCGCAACGTCGAGCGCGGCGAGGCCTACCAGGCGCTCGCCCCGACGCTGTGGGACGTGACGTTCCGCACCGCCGTCGCCCAGGCCGAACTCGAGGACCGCGAGCAGGCCGGGCACTACCACCGGGTGGCATTCCACCGGCCCGACGGCGGCATCGTCGAGATCGAGACGAGTCGGCCCGAGCTCATCCCGGCGTGCGTGGCCCTCGTCGCCCATCCCGACGACGAGCGCTACCAGCCCCTCTTCGGCACCACCGTGACCACTCCCGTCTTCGGCGTGGAGGTGCCCGTGGTGGCGCACCACCTCGCCCAGAAGGACRAGGGCACCGGCATCGCCATGATCTGCACCTTCGGCGACGTGACCGACGTGGTCTGGTGGCGCGAGCTGAACCTCCCCAACCGCGCGATCATGGGCTTCGACGGCCGCATCATCGCCGAGGCGCCGGACGCCATCACGAGCGAGGCGGGTCGCGCCGCGTTCGCCGAGCTCGCGGGCAAGACGACCTTCTCCGCCAAGCAGGCGGTCGTCGCCCAGTTGCGGGCGTCGGGCGACCTCCTCGGCGAGCCCAAGGCGATCACCCACCCGGTGAAGTTCTTCGAGAAGGGCGATCGTCCCCTCGAGATCGTCTCCACCCGGCAGTGGTACATCGTGAACGGCGCACGCGACGAGGGGCTGAAGGAGCGGCTCGTCGCCCACGGCCGCGACATCGACTGGCACCCCGACTTCATGCGCGTGCGGTACGAGAACTGGGTCGGCGGGCTCTCCGGCGACTGGCTCGTCTCCCGGCAGCGCTTCTTCGGCGTGCCGATCCCCGTCTGGTACCCGCTCGACGCCGACGGGAACCCGGTGTTCGACGAGCCCATCGTGGCGACGCGCGACCTGCTCCCCGTCGATCCGTCGTCGGCGCCCGCGCCGGGCTTCGAGGAGTCGCAGCGTGGCGTGCCCGGCGGCTTCATCGGTGAGCACGACGTGATGGACACCTGGGCGACGTCGTCGCTCACGCCGCAGCTCGCCGCCGGCTGGGAGCGCGACGAGGAGCTCTTCGACCTCGTCTTCCCCTACTCGCTGCGTCCGCAGGGCCAGGACATCATCCGCACCTGGCTGTTCTCCACGGTGCTGCGCGCCGAGCTGGAGCACGGCGTGAAGCCGTGGCAGAACGCGGCGATCTCGGGCTTCATCGTGGATCCCGACCGCAAGAAGATGTCGAAGTCGAAGGGCAACGTGGTCACCCCGGCCGGCCTGCTCGAGCAGCACGGCTCGGATGCGGTGCGCTACTGGGCGGCATCCAGCCGGCTGGGCACGGATGCCGCGTTCGACCCGCAGAACCCGACGCAGGTCAAGATCGGCCGCCGCCTCGCCATCAAGGTGCTCAACGCGGCGAAGTTCATCCTCGCGTTCGACGGTCGCGCCGACGCCCCCGTGACCGTGCCGGTCGACCGGAGCATGCTGGCCGAGCTCGCCGAGGTGGTCGCCAGCGCCACCAGGTCGTACGACGCCTACGAGCACGCCCGCGCGCTCGAGTCCGCCGAGACGTTCTTCTGGACCTTCTGCGACGACTACCTCGAGCTCGTGAAGGAACGCGCCTACGGCGCGCCGAGCCCCGAGCAGGCGTCGGCCGTCGCGGCGCTGAAGACCGCCCTCAGCGTGCTGCTCCGCCTGTTCGCACCGGTCATCCCGTTCGCCACCGAAGAGGCCTGGCGCTGGTCGAACGAGGGGTCGGTGCACGTCGCGCCGTGGCCCACGGTCGACGAGCTGGCGGCACGCGGCGAGGCCGGCGTGGAGCTGCTCGAACTGGCGAGCCTCGCGCTCACCGGCATCCGGCGTGCGAAGACCGATGCGAAGGCATCGCAGAAGACCCCGGTCGAGAGCGCCGTGATCGCGGCGTCCGCGCCGGCGATCGCGCTGATCGAGTCGGCATCCGCCGACCTGCGCGCGGTGGGGCRCATCGCCTCCCTCTCGTTCGTCGAGGCGGAGCAGTTCGAGGTGCGCGACATCGTGTTCGAGGCATCCGAGGCGTAGGGGGTACGCGATGGCACACGAGATCCGCCTGGCAGGCGACGACGACTTCTTCGGATGGCTGCCGTTGTTCGAGGCGTACTGCGAGTTCTACGACACCGAGCTCGACGACGCGAAGGCGCTCATCGTGTGGAACTGGATCCGCGACGAGCACGACCCGCTCCACGCGGCGCTCGCCGTCGACGACGAGGGCACTCCGGTCGGACTCGCGCACTTCCGCGTCGTGCCTGATACGCTGCAGGCGACGCGGGGCATCCACCTCGACGACCTCTACGTCACCGAGGCCGTCCGCGGTGCGGGAGTCGGCCGCGCGCTCATCGAGTTCGTGCACGCGCGCTCGCTCGAGGTCGGCACCGGCGGGGTCAGCTGGATCACCGCCGAGGATAACGCCGACGCCCGGCGCCTCTACGACGAGCTCGCCCGCCGCACGACGTGGGTGACCTACGAGATGGACGCCTGATGCGGCTCGGCACCCGGTGGTCGTTCGGCGCGGAGCCGCCGGCGTCGGTGCCGACCGACCTGCGCCCGCGCATCGCCGCGGCTGAGGCGGGGCACCCCGGCAACGGCGAGGGCCGGCACTGGACCCTCACCTGGCTCGAGGGACGGCCCATCGTCGAGCTCGACGACGGCTCGGTCGTGAGCGACACGATCGTCGACGCGCACGACGCCGACGAGGACTGGTAGCCGGACTCGCTCGGATCTCGCCCTCAGGCGCGGGCGAGCACCTCGGCGTGCGGCATGAGCAGCCAGCCGTCGTCGTCTGCCGCCCACTCGCGCCAGGCCGTGGCGATGCGCTCGAGTTCGGCCCGGTTCGAGTGACCCGACTCGATGGCGTGCGCCGCGAACTGCGATCGGGTGGCGCGGTCGGCCCACGAGCTGCCCCACCACTCGCGCTCGAGCTCGGTCGAGAACACCCAGTTCGTCGCCGTCGCCTCGATCTCGGTGAAGCCGGCCTCGCGGACCCACCGCTTCAGGTGCCGCCCGGCGTCGGGCTCGCCACCGTTGCCGACGGCCACGTCGTGGTAGAGCTCGAGCCAGCGGTCGAGCCCTGCCGATCCGGGGCTCCAGATGACGCCCCCGTAGTCGACGTCGCGCACGGCGAGCAGTCCCCCGGGCTTCAGCACGCGGCGGAACTCGTGCAGCGCGTCGACCGGGCGCGCGAGGTGCTGCAGCACCTGGTGGGCGTGCACGACGTCGAACGACGCGTCGGCGAACTCGAGCGCGTAGGCGTCGCCCACGCGGAACTCCACGTTGTCGACGCGCTCGCTCGCGGCGAGTCCGTTCGCACGCGCGACGACGTCGGAAGCGGCATCCACTCCGACCACCCGGCCCGGACGCACCCGGCGCGCGAGGTCGATCGTGATCGTGCCGGGCCCGCTGCCGACGTCGAGGATCCGGGCACCGGCCTCGAGGTGAGGAGCGAGGTAGGCAGCCGAGTTCTCGACGGTGCGCCATGAGTGCACGCGGAGCACGCTCTCATGATGGCCGTGCGTGTAGGCCTCGGCCGGTGCGGACTCGATGGACTCTGCGTCGCCATGCATGTTCCGAGCCTACGACCGCCGTGGCCGCCCTCTYGCCACGCGATCCGGCAGGCGAGCGGCCACGCGAACGCCATAGGGTGGTCGGATGGGCGACGCGTCGAATCCGTTCCTCGAACCCAGCACCCTCCCCTACGGGCTGCCGTTGTTCGCGCTCCTGCGGCCCGAGCACTACCGTGACGCGATCGTGCAGGGCATGCACGAGCAGCGTGCGGAGGTCGAGGCGATCGCCGATGATCCGGCGCCGCCGTCGTTCGCCAACACCATCGTCGCCCTGGAGCGCTCGGGCGAGCTGCTGCGGCGCGTGCTCCCGGTCTTCGAGAACGCGAGCTCGGCCGACACCGACGAGGCGATCGATGCGCTGGACGCGGAGCTGGCGCCGCTCCTCGCCGCCCACCACGACGCGATCCGCCTCGATCCGCGGCTGTTCGCCAGGATCGGCGTGCTGCACGGCATGCGCGAGGAGCTCGGGCTCGATCCCGACCAGGCGTACCTCCTCGAACGCGTCCATCGGGAGGCCGTGCTCGCGGGTGCCGCGCTCGACCCCGAGGCGCGCGAGCGCCTGGCCGCCCTGAACGCCGAGCTCTCGTCGCTGACCACGGCCTTCCAGCAGCACCTCCTCGCGGACACGAACGACCTCGCCCTCCACCTCGTCGACGAGGCGGAGCTCGCCGGCCTCGATGCGGGTGCGCGCTCGACGGCCCGCGAGGCGGCGCGCGCCCGTGGGCTCGACGGCTGGTTGCTCACCCTGGTGCTCCCCACCGGCCAGCCCGCGCTCGCGGCGCTCGCCCGGCCCGACGTGCGCGACCGGCTCCTCGAGGCCGCCCGGTCGCGCGGATGCCGCGGCGGCGAGCACGACACCCGGC
>NZ_JBFUCL010000164.1:0-7986 GCF_056405255.1 Agromyces sp. P1_H4
ATCGACGATGTCGCCGCGATCATCGCGGAGCGCGGCGTCGATGTCGTCGTCGGCTTCGGCGGGTACGTCTCGACCCCCGCCTACCTGGCGGCGCGCAGGGCCCGCGTGCCGGTCGCCATCCACGAGGCCAATGCGAAGCCTGGACTCGCCAACCGCCTGGGTGCGCGCTGGGCGGCATCCGTGGGCGTCGCCTTCGGCGGCACGCCGCTCCGTGGCGCCGAGGTCGTCGGCATGCCCCTCCGCCGGGAGATCGAGACGCTCGACCGTCGGGCGCTTCGCGAGGAGGCGGCCGGGTTCTTCGGCCTCGATCCGCAGCGCCCGGTGCTCCTCGCGACCGGCGGCTCGCTCGGCGCCCGCCGCATCAACCGCACGATGATCGAGAGCGCGAGCACTCTCACAGGCTCCGACTGGCAGGTGCTCCACATCACGGGCGCGTCCTCCGACGTGGGCGACCCGGCGATTCCCGGGTATCGCATGGTCGAGTACGCCGACCGAATGGACCTGGCACTCGCCGTCGCCGACGCCGCCGTCTCGCGCGCCGGCGCCGCGACCGTGAGCGAGCTCGCCGCCCTCGGCATCCCCGCCGTCTACGTGCCGTACCCGGTGGGCAACGGCGAGCAGCGGTTCAACGCCGCGGAGGTCGTCGCCGCGGGCGGCGGCCTGCTCGTGGACGACGCCGGGTTCGTCCCCGACTGGGTCCGCCGGGAGCTCGTCCCGTTGCTCGCCGACCGCGAGCGCGTGGCGCGCATGGCCGCGGCCGCGGCATCCGTCGGCCACCGCGACGGCACCGACCGCATGATCGCCCTCGTCGACGCCGCGCTCGGCGGGGGTGCCGGCGCCGCCACGCGCAGCGCGTAACGTGGAGTGAGCGGATGCCGCGGCATCCGCGGCACGCCGACCCGAACGCATCACCCCCGAGGAAGAGCCGCAGCACGTGACCATCAAGCCCGACCTGAACGCCCAGATCCCCGCCGAGCTCGGCGCCGTGCACTTCGTCGGCATCGGCGGCTCGGGCATGAGCGGGATCGCCCGGCTCTTCATCGGCGCAGGCCACCGGGTCACCGGATCCGACGTGCGCGACTCCGCGAACATCGCGGCGCTGCGTGAGCTCGGTGCCGAGATCGCGATCGGGCACGACGCCGCGAACGTCGGCGACGCCGAGGCGCTCGTCGTCACGGGCGCGCTGTGGCAGGACAATCCCGAGTACCAGCTCGCGCTCGAGCGCGGGCTCCCGGTGCTGCACCGCTCCCAGGCGCTCGCCTGGCTCATCGCCGGCCAGCGCCTCGTGTCGGTCGCCGGGGCGCACGGCAAGACGACGTCCACGGGCATGATCATCACCGGGCTGCTCGAGCTGGGCGAGGACCCGAGCTTCGTCAACGGCGGCGTCATCGAGGAGCTCGGCGTCAGCGCGGCCTCCGGCACGGGTGAGCTCTTCGTCGTCGAGGCCGACGAGTCCGACGGGTCGTTCCTGCTCTACGACACCTCGGTCGCGCTCATCACCAACGTCGACCCCGACCACCTCGACCACTACGGCTCGCGGGAGGCCTTCGAGCAGGCCTTCGTGGACTTCGCCGACCGTGCGAGCGAGCTCGTCGTCATCTCCTCCGACGACCCCGGAGCCACGCGCGTCGCCGCCCGCCTCTCGCACGAGCGCGTCGTCAGCTTCGGCGAGGCGGCGGATGCGACGGTGCGGGTGCACTCCATCGAGACCGACGGACCCGTGTCGTTCGCCATCGACCACGAGGGCGTGACGCATCGGGCGACCCTGCGGATCCCGGGGCGCCACAACGCCATCAACGCGGCCGGAGCGTTCGCCGTGCTCGTCGGGCTCGGGTTCGACCCCGCGGCATCCCTCGCCGGCATCGCCCGCTTCGCCGGCACCGGTCGTCGCTTCGAGCTGCACGGCACGGTGGGCGGTGTCAGCGTGTTCGACGACTACGCGCACCATCCCACCGAGGTCGCCGCGGCCCTGTCGGCGGCCCGCACCGTCGTCGGCTCCGGACGCATCATCGCCGTGCACCAGCCGCACACGTACAGCCGCACCCAGACATTCGCGAAGGAGTTCGCCGAGGTGCTCGAGCAGTACGCCGACGAGACCGTCGTGCTCGATGTCTACGGCGCTCGCGAGGACCCCRTCCCGGGCGTCACCGGAGCGCTCGTGAGCGAGCGCTTCGCCGACGCGTCCCACGTCGCATTCGTGCCCGACTGGCAGGAGGCCGCCGACTACACGGCGCGCATCGCCGAGGAGGGCGACTTCGTCATCACGCTCGGCTGCGGCGACGTGTACCGCATCGTGCCGCAACTGCTCGGCTCGCTCGAGCGGGAGCGCGGATGAGGGCCCGCCGCGCGTGAAGCGGCCTCAGGGCTTCGACCGGCCGCCCGCATCGCGGGCGACCGCACGTGCGCAGGCCGCTGCGCCGTCGGCGGGGGATGCCCGGACCGACGCGCGTCGGTCGGCGGATGCCGCGACCGCCGGTGCCTCGTCGGCGGATGCCCCGGTGGTCACCGCCTCCCGGCCGGTCGACCGCGACCGGGTGGCGACCGAGCCGATCCCCCTGGTCGCCGGGCCCACCGCCGGATCGCCGGGCGACGCGGTCGCTCCGACGTCGCCCGCGGCATCCGACGTCGTGCACATCGACCCGCCGACCGATGCCTCCGCCGACCCGCGCGCCTCGAAGCGCGCCATCGCCGCGGCGGCCCGGGAACGCCGGCGCTACGAGCGCCAGGAGGTGCGCCGTTTCACGAAGCGGTCGCGCCGACGCCGCATCACGTGGGCGGTCGTCGTCGGCGCGGTCCTCGCACTCGTGGCGGTCATCGGCGTGGGCGCCTACTCGCCGCTCATGGCGCTGCGCGACGTGCGTGTCGAGGGTGCGCAGCGCATCCCYGCCGCCGAGGTGCAGGCCGCGTTCGCCGGCGTGATGGGCACCCCGCTCCCGCTCATCGACTCCGGCGACGTGCAGGCGGCGCTCGCGCGATTCCCGCTCATCGAGACCTACGTGACCGAGACGATCCCGCCGGGCACGCTCGTCGTGCGCATCGTCGAGCGGACCCCCGTCGGTGTGATCGACACGGGGTCGGGCCTCGAACTGGTGGATGCCGCCGGCGTGGTCATCGACCGGCCCGAGACGGTGCCCGCCGGCCAGCCGCTCATCGAGGTCGACGGCGGCATCGCCGACGAGGGCTTCCGTGCCGTCGCCTCCGTCGTGCGCAGCCTTCCGGCCGAGGTCCGCGGACAGCTGACCCGTGCGACGGCGGCGACGGCCGACGACGTGCGGCTCGAGCTGGGGGGCGGTGCGAGCGTGGTCTGGGGGAGTGCCGAGGACTCGGTGCTGAAGGCCGACGTGCTCGCCGGGCTGATGCGCGCGGCGCCGCCCGACACGGTGGCGTTGTACGACGTCTCGGCACCCACGAGCCCCGTGACCGAGTGACGTCGGCGCTCGACGCACCGTGCGGCGCGGCGGCGCTCGGCGCCAATCCCGGCGGCGGTTCGCGACACGCGGGAGCGCCTTGCGGAGCGTGGGGCGGCGGGCACCTACCGTCAGATCAGGAATTGCATACTCAGCAAGACTTTAACCTTCGACTTGAGGTTCAGGGTTCAGAGTTCGCACGGAGGGCCGGACATGTCGTCTAACCAGAACTACCTCGCCGTCATCAAGGTCGTCGGCATCGGCGGCGGTGGCGTCAACGCCGTCAACCGCATGATCGAACTCGGCCTGCGCGGCGTCGAGTTCATCGCGATCAACACCGATGCCCAGGCACTGCTGATGAGCGATGCCGACGTCAAGCTCGACGTCGGCCGAGATCTGACCCGTGGCCTCGGCGCGGGTGCCGACCCCGAGGTCGGTCGCCGTGCCGCGGAGGACCACGCCGAGGAGATCGAGGAGGCGTTGGCCGGCGCCGACATGGTCTTCGTGACCGCGGGCGAGGGCGGCGGCACCGGCACGGGCGGTGCGCCCGTCGTCGCGCGCATCGCGAAGTCCATCGGCGCCCTCACCATCGGTGTCGTCACGAAGCCGTTCGGATTCGAGGGCAAGCGCCGCCAGACGCAGGCGGAGCAGGGCGTCGCACGCCTGAAGGAGGAGGTCGACACCCTCATCGTCGTGCCGAACGACCGGTTGCTCGAGATCAGCGACCGCGGCATCTCGATGCTCGAGGCGTTCGCGACGGCCGACCAGGTGCTCCTCGCCGGTGTCCAGGGCATCACCGACCTGATCACCACGCCCGGCCTCATCAACCTGGACTTCGCCGACGTGAAGTCGGTCATGCAGGGCGCCGGATCGGCGCTCATGGGCATCGGCTCCTCGAGGGGTGCCGATCGCGCGATCAAGGCGGCCGAGCTGGCCGTCGCGAGCCCGCTGCTCGAGGCGTCGATCGACGGCGCCCACGGCGTGCTCCTCTCCATCCAGGGCGGCTCGAACCTCGGCATCTTCGAGATCAACGACGCGGCCCGCCTCGTGCAGGAGGCCGTGCACCCCGAGGCCAACATCATCTTCGGCGCCGTCATCGACGACACCCTCGGCGACGAGGTGCGCGTCACCGTCATCGCCGCGGGCTTCGACGGCGGCGAGCCGAACGCCAAGCAGCCCGTCGAGGCGCGGCGCACGAACTTCGTGCCCGCGGCCGTGGGCGTCGGCGCGGCGGTCGGCGGGTCGTCGCTCGGCGGTCCGGGCGCCGAAGCCGTGTCCGAGGCGATCGGCGAGATCGACATCGACGAGCTCGTCGAGACGGCGAACTGGGGCGAGGCGTCGCCGGCCGCTGCCGACCAGATCGTCTCCGACCCCGCGTTCGACGACGACGGCGACGACCTCGACATCCCCGACTTCCTGAAGTGAGCCGGGCCGTGTCGGCCGAACGGGGGAGCAGATGAGCGAGCTCGCCGACCGACTCGCGTCCGTCCGAGGCAGCATCGCGGATGCCGCGCGCGACGCCGGGCGGCATCCGAACGAGATCACGACCATCGTGGTGACGAAGTTCCAGCCGGCGTCGCTCGTGGCGGAGCTCGCCGCGCTCGGCGTGGAGGACTTCGGCGAGAACCGGCACCAGGAGGCGCAGGCGAAGGCCGCAGAGCTCGCCTCCCTCGGAGTCCGGTGGCACTTCGTCGGGCAACTGCAGAGCAAGAAGGCCAGGCAGGTCCGCGGTTACGCCACGGCGATCCATTCCGTGGACCGCGCGTCGCTCGTCGACGCCCTTCGATCGGATGCCGCGACCATCGACGCGTTCGTGCAGGTCAACCTCACCGACGACCCCGGCCGCGGCGGCGTGCAGCCCGACGAGGTCGACCGGCTGGCGGAGCAGGTGCTCGCGACTCCCGGCCTGCGCCTGCGGGGCCTGATGGCCGTGGCGCCGCTCGGCGAGCCGCCCCGTCCGGCGTTCGCACGGATGCACCTGCTCTCCGAGCGGGTGCAGAATCTGGCACCCGACGCACAGGCGTTGTCCATGGGGATGTCGCACGATTTCCGTGAGGCGATCTTGGAGGGCGCGACACACCTGCGGATCGGCACCGCAATCACCGGGAATCGGCCGGACGCCGGTTAGCCTCGAACAGACGGAACACAGACGGAGGCAGCGATGTCCAACCCGCTCAAGAAGACCATGGTCTACCTCGGACTCGCCGATGAGGAGTTCGAGCAGGAGGCCCCGCAGGCTCCGGCGCCCGCTGCACCCATCGTGCACGCGGCTCCCGCCGCCCCGAAGACCGGAGCGGCCGTCACGCCGCTCCGCAAGCACCAGGTCCAACCGACTACACCGCAGGCGGAGATGAACGAGATCCTCACMGTGCACCCGCGTCAGTACCGTGACGCGCAGGTGATCGCCGAATCCTTCCGCGAGGGAGTCCCCGTGATCATCAACCTCTCGCAGATGTCGGACGGCGACGCGCGTCGCCTGATCGACWTCGCGAGCGGCCTGTCCCAGGGGCTCTACGGCAAGATCGAGCGCGTCACGAGCAAGGTGTTCCTGCTCTCGCCGGCGCACGTCGTCGTCTCGGGCGAGGCCGGCGAGGCCGAAGGCGACGTCGACGCGTCGTTCTTCACGCACGCGTAGCCGCCGTGGGCGCACTGGCCGTCGTCTGGAACATCCTCTACACGCTGCTCCTCGTCTACTTCTTCGTGATGTGGGCGAGGTTCGTGCTGGACCTCGTCCGCACGTTCAACCGCTCGTGGAGGCCGCGCGGCGCCTGGCTCGTCGTCGTCGAGACGGTCTACAGCGTCACGGATCCGCCCGTGCGCTTCTTCCGGCGCATCGTGCCGCCGATCCGCATCGGCCAGGTCGCACTCGATCTCGGGTGGAGCCTGGCGATGCTGCTGGTCATCGTCGCCATGACCGTGGTGTCCTGRCTGGCGGCGGGCGCCGCGGCATCCGCCTGATGATCTCCTGCGAGGTGGCGGGCCGTGACGTTCGGCACTGCGGTCGCGTGGAGGTCTTTGCTACCGTTAGCAGAACGTTCGAACAGCTCGACAGATTTGAGGGTGGGAAGCCATGGCGCTAACTCCGGAAGATGTGGTCAACAAGCGCTTCCAGGCGACGAAGTTCCGGGAGGGCTACGACCAGGACGAGGTCGACGACTTCCTCGACGAGGTGGTCGTCGAACTGCGCCGACTGAACCAGGAGAACGAGGAGCTGCGCCAGCGTCTGTCCGCGGCCGAGTCCCGTGCTGCGGAGGCCGGCAAGGCCGCTCCCGCCGCGCCGGCCCCCGCCGCGGTGTACACGGAGCCGGCCGCGCCGCCTCCCACGGTCGCCGTGCCGACGCAGGCACCCGTGCAGCCGCAGTCCGAGCTCGACGAGCAGACGTCCACGACGAACCTGCTCCAGCTCGCGCGCCGCCTCCACGAGGAGCATGTCCGAGAGGGTATCGAGAAGCGCGACGCGCTGATCGCCGAGGGTCACGCCACCGCCGCGCGCGTCGTGGCCGAGGCCGAGGCGAAGCAGCGCCAGCAGATGGGCATCCTCGACCAGGAGCGCCTCGCGCTCGAGAAGCGCGTCGACGAGCTCCGCATCTTCGAGCGCGACTACCGCCTCAAGCTGAAGAGCTACATCGAGGGCCAGCTGCGCGAGCTCGACACCGCAGCGCCGGTGCAGGTCTCGGGCAACCAGGGCTTCTCCGCCCCGGTGAGCGCGGGTGACCAGACGCCGGCACCGACCTTCCAGGGCTTTGGCGGCTGAGCGGGCCGCGAAGGTCGGCACCACCACTGCACTCCTCATCCTGGTCGGCGGCGCCCTCGCGGTGTACGGCCTCGACCAGCTGAGCAAGTACCTCGTCGTCACGAACCTCACCGAGGGTGAGGTCGTGCCGGTGCTCGGCACCGTGCTGCAGTGGCAGTTCGTGCGGAACCCCGGCGCGGCGTTCTCGCTCGCCAGCGGCATGACGTGGATCTTCACGATCCTCGCCGCGGGCGTGATCACGTTCATCATCTGGTTCGCGCGGCGCATCCGCTCGGTCGCGTGGGCACTCGTGTTCGCGCTGCTGCTCGGCGGGGTGCTCGGCAACCTCACCGACCGGCTCCTCCGCGAGCCGAGCTTCGGCCTCGGGCACGTCGTCGACTTCATCTCGACGCCATGGCTGATCCCCGCGATCTACAACGTCGCCGACATGGCGATCGTCTCGAGCATGGTGCTGTTCATGATCCTGACGATCCGCGGCGTCGGCCTCGACGGCTCTCGCGAGTCGAGGCGAGCGGATGCCACGGCCGAGGCCGGCGGCGATCCCGCTGCGGACGCGGAACCCGCAGCGCCCACCGCTCCGGGCGCCGCCACGGCCGATGGGGCGAACGGCGCACCGGCGACCGGTGAGGGCACGACGACGCCTCGCGTGGGCGCGCCGCTCGCGGCCGAGTCCTGAGCATGGAGCACCGCTCCTTCCCCGTGCCCGACGGGCTCGACGGCGTGCGCGTCGACCAGGGCCTCGCGAAGCTCCTCGGCTTCTCCCGCACGCAGGCGGCGGAGATCGCCGGGTCGGGCGGGGCGGTGCTCGACGGGGCATCCGTCGAC
>NZ_JBFUCL010000165.1:0-7961 GCF_056405255.1 Agromyces sp. P1_H4
GCGAGGATGTCGCCCAGGTCCTCACCGGGCTCGGCGTGCACGGTCGCGGTGAGGCTGCCGCCGACGGTGCGGATCGCCGCGAGCGCGTCGTCGACGTCGTCGTACTCGACGACGAGGGTGGCCGGCCCGAAGCACTCGGCGAGCAGCGCCTGGGGGTCGGCGAGCACGGCGTCCGTCGTCGTCGACAGCACCACCGCCGAGCCGGTGCCCGGCTGCTGCACGGCGTCGCCGGCGACGACCACCACGCCGTCGTGGGCGGCGAGGCCGGCGAGCCCGTCGGCGAAGGCCGCGGCGATGCCGTCGGTGAGCATGGGCACCGCGCCCGGCTGCCCGACGGCCGCCGCCACGCGCGACGCGAAGCCCGAGCCGGCCGGCACGAAGACCACGCCGGGGTTGGTGCAGAACTGGCCCACGCCGAGCGTGAACGAGGCGGCGAGGCCCGACGCGAGCTCCTCGCCCCGCGCGTCGATCGCGGCGGCCGTGATGAGCACGGGGTTCACCGCGCTGAGCTCGCCGTAGAAGGGGATCGGGTCGGGTCGCGACGACGCGAGGTCGAAGAGCGCGCGTCCGCCGTGCAGCGAGCCGGTGAAGCCGACGGCCCGCACCTCGCGGTGCTGCACGAGCGCCACGCCGGCCTCCCGGCCCTCGACGTGTCCGAAGACGC
Source organism: Agromyces sp. P1_H4 (assembly GCF_056405255.1). Taxonomy (NCBI): domain Bacteria; kingdom Bacillati; phylum Actinomycetota; class Actinomycetes; order Micrococcales; family Microbacteriaceae; genus Agromyces; species Agromyces sp. P1_H4. Next base: position 665 of record NZ_JBFUCL010000165.1, read on the forward strand.
CCTCGGGTGCTCCGGCGGCGGCGAGGGTGGCGGCCACGATCTCGGCCGTCCGGCGCGAGAGTCGCGGGTGCGCCGAGTGGCCCTTCACGATCACGGGACAGCCCGCGGCCATGGCCGAGGCGGTGTCGCCGCCGGCGACCGAGAACGCGAAGGGGAAGTTCGAGGCGCCGAACACGGCGACGGGACCGAGCGGGCGCAGCATCCGCCGCAGGTCGGGTCGGGGCGGGATCGTGGTCGCGTCGGGGTGGTCGACGGTCGCCTCGAGGTACGAGCCCTCGAGCACGGCCGACGCGAACAGCCGCAGCTGCGCCGTGGTGCGTGCGAGCTCGCCGGTGAGCCGCGGGGTGCCGAGGTGCGACTCTTCGTCGGCGAGCGGGATGAGCTCGTCGGATGCCGCGTCGAGCGCGTCGGCCGCGGCCGTGAGCCAGGCGGCGCGTTCGACGGCGGTGGAGGCGACGGTGGTCGCGAACGCGGCGCGCGCGGCGCGGGCGGCTCCGTCGACTTCGGCGGGCGAGGCGCCGGCGACGGCGGTCGGCGTGGAGCCGGCGACGCTCGTGGCGGTGGTGACGGTCATGATTCCTCCGTGCGATGGGCGGATGCCGCGGCATCCGCTCGGGGTTCGGTGAAGCGGATGCCGATTCCAGTCTGCCCCGTCGTGCGCACCTCGTGGCCGTCGACGACCACGGGCGAGGGCGCGGCGAGCGCCCCGAGCGACTCGAACGAGGCGTCCTCGACGGACTCGACGAGGTGGTGGCCCGGCAGGGTCAGTGCGAGCTGGGCGGAGAGCTCGAGCAGCAGGTGGGGGGCGAGGTCGACGCCGCGGTCGGCGGCGAGGCCGGCGATCGCGCGGAACGGCGTGATGCCGCCGACGCGCACGATGTTGGGCTGCACGACGTCGACGACGCCGGAGTCGATGAATTCGGCGAACCGGTAGCGGGTGTGCAGGTTCTCACCGAGCGCGACGGGGACCTCGATGCGCGGGCGCAAAGCGACGTGGGCGGAGAGGTCGTCGGCGCGCAGCGGCTCCTCGATCCAGGCGAGGTCGAACGCGGCGAGCTCGCCGATCGCCCGCTCGGCCTGCTCGAGCGTCCAGCGCTGGTTCGCATCGATCATGAGGCGACGGTCGGGGCCGATGACGTCGCGAACGGCACGGATGCGCTCGACGTCGTGGCCGAGGTCGGGGCTGCCGACCTTGACCTTCACGGCGTCGAAGCCCGCGGCCACCCAGCGCTCGGCCTGGGCGACGAGCTCGTCGAGCGGGTAGTGCAGGTTGACGCCGCTGCCGTAGACCTCGGCCGTCTCGTGCCGGCGACCGAGGTGGTCGGTGATGCCGCGGCCGGCCCGACGGGCGGCGAGGTCCCAGAGCGCGAGGTCGAGCCCCGCCATCGCGATCGTCGTGATGCCGCCGCCGCCGCCCTCGTGCAGGTGCTGCCAGAGCGGCTGCCAGAGCGACTCGGCGTCGGCGTCGCGGCCGAGGGCGAACGACGCGATGTCGTGGTCGAGGTGCGCCTGCACCGCGGCCGCACCGATCTGCGGCGTCCACGAGAAGCCGTGGCCGAGGTCGCCCGCGGAGTCCTCGACGACGACCTCGACGAGGGACAGGTCGCGCACGTCGGGTCCCCAGGGGCGCGACAGCGGCACGCGGATGCCGCGGGTGGCGATGCGGCGGATCGTCGTGGTCACCGCACCGCCGTCTCGAGCGAGCCGGCCCGGCCCGCGGCATCCGTCGACGCGCCGATGCGCTGTACGAGCGAGAGTCCGATGTCGAGGATCTCGCCGAGCCGGCGCTCCTGGTCGGGCGTGGGGTCGACGAGCGGCGGACGCACGGATCCGACGTCGAGGCCGCGCAGGCGCAGGCCCGCCTTGATGAGGGACACGCCGAACCCGGGCGTCTCGTCGCGCAGGCGCACGAGCGGCGTGTAGAACTCGCGGAGGAGCAGCATCCGGGTCGACTCGTCGCCGTCGGTGTAGGCGCGGTAGTGCAGGGCGCCGACCTCGGGGATCATCGCGAACGCCGCCGACGAGTAGAGCGGGATGCCGATGCCGCGGTAGGCGCCCTGGCTGAGCTCGGCGGTGAGCAGGCCGTTGAAGAACTGCAGGTCGCGCCCGGTGGCCTCGGCGGCGAGCACGATCTCCTGCGCGAGCCCGATGTCGCCGGTGCCGTCCTTGAAGCCCACCACCTTGGGGTTCTGCGCGAGCCGGGTGATCGCGTCGGCCGTGTAGCGGGCCGTGCCGCGGTGGTAGACGATCACGGGCAGGTCGGATGCTGCGGCCACGGCCTCGACCCACGCCACGAGTCCGGCCGTGGTGCCCGACACCAGGTACGGCGGCAGGAGGAGCAGCCCGTCGGCGCCCGCCTCGGCGGCGCCGCGGGCGAGCTCGATCGCGTGACCGAGCGGGCCGCCCGCGCCGGCGATGACGGGCACGCGGCCGCCGACCACGCCGACCGTGGTGCGCACCACGTCGATCGCCTCGCGCGCCGAGAGCGCGTGGAACTCGCCCGTGCCGCACGCCGGGAAGACGCCGCCGGGGCCGAACGGCAGTCGCGAGCCGACGTGCTCGGCGAGCAGGTCGTGGTCGATCGTGCCGGCGGCGTCGAACGGCGTGACGGGGAAGAAGAGGACCCCGTCGAAGTCGAATGCGGGTGCGGTCATGAGGGGCTCGATTCGGTCTGCAGGGTGGTCAGGACAGGGGAGGCGGCGGCGAGCTCGCTGCGCCAGTCACGCTCGGGTCGCCAGCCGAGCAACCTCGCCGCCTTGTCGATCGCGAAGACCGGGCTCGTGCCGCCGAGGGCGTCGGCCCCCTCGCCGAGCCCGGGCGCGACGTCGCGCCACAGGTCGGCGACCGGTCGGGTGGCGAGCGCGTCGGCCGCGCCGACGAAGAAGCCCTCGCCGTCGACGACGTCGGCCGGCGCGGCGAGCCAGGCATCGACGAACCCGGCGGCGTCGCGCGCGTCGAGGTAGTTGAACAGGCTCACGGCGGCGAGGGCCGGGTCGGCGAGTCGCTCGGCGATGGTGTGGCCCTGCTGGGTGGGCGCCCCGGCCCACTCCTCGGGCGAGATCACGTAGCACGGCCGGAAGAACCCGAAGGCGCCCGGGGCCGTGCGGGCGAACATGCGCACGGTCTCCTCGATGACCACCTTCGACAGGGCGTAGGCGTTGGCGGGCGCGACGGGGTGCGCCTCGTCGAGGGGCACGGATGCCGCGTGCCAGCTCGGCGCGCCGTAGCCGATGACCGTGGGGCTGCTGGCGGCGAGCACTCGGCCGACCCCCGCGGCGGCCGCTCCGGCGAGCACCGTGTGCGCGAGCGTCGTGTTCGTGACGAGGATCTCGCGCTCGGGCGCGCTGAACGGCACCGCGATGCCGGCCAGGTGCACGACGGCATCGGGCCGGGTCTCGGCGAGGAGTCGGGCGGTCGCCTGCTCGTCGCGCAGGTCGAGGGCGCGCTCGTCGACGCCGTCGAGCCCGGTGGGAGCCCGATCGACGCCGATCACGCGATGGCCGGATGCCGCGAGCCCGGCGCACACGCTGCGCCCGAGCCGACCCGATGAGCCGGTGACGACCACCTGCATGTGCCCTCCAGAGGCGAGTTGAGAAACCGCTTTCTGTGCCTGAGACTACGTCGCTACTGGGCTCTGCGGCAAGTTGGCGGCTAGACTGGGGAACCGATTTCCCGGATGACGCGCGAGCCTCGGCATCCGATCACCACGACCCGAGCCCCAGCCGACCGGCCCGCGTCGACACGAGACCATGGGAGCGCGATGCGCGAGCGGAGCCGGGCGACGACGATCGCCGACGTGGCCGCACACGCCGGCGTCTCGCAGGCGTCGGTGTCGCGGGTGCTGAACGGCAAGCAGTCGGTGGATCCCGAGATCGTCCGTCGCGTGCAGGCCTCCATCGCGGCCCTCGGCTACTCGCCGAGCGTCGCCGCCCGCAGCCTCGTGCACGGCCGCAACGACACGATCGCGATGGTCGTGCCCGACCTCGAGAACCCGCTGTTCCAAGGCATCCTCAAGGGACTGAGCCTCGCCGCGGCATCCGACGGCTACCGCGTGATGGTGGCCGACACGGCCGAGCGCGTCGAGGACGAGGAGGCGACCGCCGTCGAGGCGCGGCATCGCTGCGACGCGCTCGTGCTGTGCGCACCGCGCATGCCCGAGCAGCGCCTCCGGCGCCTCGTCGCCGCGCTCGCCCCCGTCGTCGTCGTGAATCGCTCCCTGCCCGATGCCGACGTGCCGATCGTGGGCATCGACTACGTGCGCGGCATCCGCGACCTGGTCGACCACCTGCGCGGGCTCGGGCACCGTCATCTCGCCTACGTGAGCGGGCCGGCCTCGAGCGCCTCGAACGCCGAGCGCCTGCGCGGGGTCGATGAGGCGAAGCGGGCCGACCCCGCACTGCGCATCGACGTGGTGCCGGGCGGCTCGCGGCTGGAAGACGGCTATGCGGTGGCCGAGGCGGTGCTCGGCGCGAGCAGGGACGGGGCCACGGCGGTCATGGCCTTCAACGACCTCGTGGCGTTCGGACTGCTCACCCGGCTGCGGCGCCTCGGCGTCGACGTGCCGGGCGAGCTGTCGATCGCGGGCTTCGACGACGTGCCCATGGCCGAGTACGCCACGCCGAGCCTCACGAGCATGTCGGTGCCCCGAGCCGAGATCGGCGGGCAGGTGTGGGCGCGCCTCCGCACCCTCATCGCCGGCGGTCCGATCGAGCACACCGTGCTGTACCGCCCGCGCCTCRAGGTGCGCGACTCCACCGGACCGGTGCGATGATCGCGTCGGCATCGGCATCGGCATCGGCATCGGCGCCGTCGCGGGCCGACCGGGCCGCGAAGCGCGATCGCGTGCTCGACCTGCTCGACCGGCGCGGCGCGACGTCGATCGTGCTCCGGTCGCACACGGCGCTCGCCTGGTACCTCGACGGTGCGCGCACGCACGTCTCACTCGCCGGCGACCCGGTGCTCGCTGTGGTCGTGTCGCGCTCGGGCGACGAGCTCCGCATGTTCGCGAACGAGGCCGACCGCCTGCGGAGCGAGGAGCTCGGCGGCCCTGGCCGCACCGCGCTCGCCGTCACCGAGGTGCCGTGGCACGAGCCGCTGGCGCCCGCGGGCATCGCCGAGCTCGAGGAGGCGGACGCCGCCGAAGGCCTGCGCGCGGCCCGTGCCAGCCTGCTGCCCGCCGAGCTCGACCGATACCGGGCGCTCTGCCGGGAGGTCGCCGAGGCGCTGACGGATGCCGCGACCGGCGCCCGGCGGTCCGACACCGAGCGCGAGGTCGCCGCCCGCCTCGCCCGCGACCTGGTCGCGCGCGGGATCGACCCGCTCGTGACCCTCGTCGCCGGCCGCTCGAGGCTCGCGCACCGGCATCCGCTGCCCACCGCCGCGCCGATCGGCGACCGGGCGATGCTCGTGGTCTGCGGGCGCCGCCACGGCCTCATCGCGAACGCCACCCGCTGGATGCGGTGGGGCGCCTCGGCGACCGAGGCCGACGCCGAGCGGCGCATCCTCGACGTCGAGGCGGCGTTCCTCGACGGCACGCGAGTCGGCGGCACGATCGGCGCGGCGTTCGAGGAGGGCATCGCGGCATACGGCGCGGCGGGCTTCGACGCCGAGGAGTGGCGGCGCCATCACCAGGGCGGCGCGGCCGGCTATGCGGGTCGCGACCCGAGGGCCACCGCGGCCGTGGAGGACCTGGTGCAGGCGCGGCACGCGTTCGCGTGGAATCCCACGGCTCCGGGCGCGAAGGTGGAGGACACGGTGCTCGTCGGCGGCCCCGGGGTCGAAGTGCTCACCGTCGATCCGCGCTGGCCGACCATCGAGGTCGCAGGCCGGCCTCGACCGATCGAGCTCGTCCGTGTAGGCTTGGGATAGCGCTTTCCCAACGCGCGACCCGTTGCCGATCGACGACGATTCCGAGGAGCCTGATGCCCATCCGCACCGAGGAGCGCGACGACCGCGTGCTCATCATCGACGACGACGTGGTGCTCGCCGAATACGTGCACCGGCCCACCGACGTGCAGCTCGAATCGCCGCGCCCCTATCTCAGCCCCATCCGCACCCGCACGGGAGAGCTCGTGTCGCTCTTCCGCCCGCACGACCATGTGTGGCACAAGGGCATCGCCTGGTCGCTCCCCGTCGTCGGCGACGAGAACTTCTGGGGCGGTCCCACCTTCGTGTCGGGGCAGGGATACGTGCAGCTGCCGAACAACGGCACCCAGCTGCACCGCGAGTTCGACGAGCGATCGGATGCCGCGGCCGGCGCCCGCCTCGTCGAACGCCTCGACTGGGTGACCGAGGCCGGCGAGACCGTGTTCGACGAGCGGCGCACGATCGGCGCGACCCTGCTCGACGGCGAGGAGGCGTGGCTGCTCGCCTTCGAGACGCGGATGCACAACGTCTCGGATCGCGACCTCCCGATCGGGTCGCCGACCACGCGCGGCCGCGAGAACGCGGGCTACGGCGGCCTCTTCTGGCGCGGCCCGCGCTCGTTCACCGGCGGCGACCTGCTCGCGCCCGGCGTGGCGGGCGGCGACGAGCTCCGCGGCATCCGTGCCCCGTGGATGGGCTTCAGCGGGCGGCACGACGGCAGCGGCGCGGCCTCGACCATCGTGATGGTGGACGACCCCGGCAACGTGCAGCACCCCACCCAGTGGTTCGCCCGCAGCGAGGAGTTCGCCTGCATCTGCCCCGCCCCGTTCTTCAGCGAGGAGCACACCGTCGCGGCCGGCGACACCCTCGTGCTGCGGTACGGCGTCGTGATCGCCGACGGCGCGAGCGACCCGGTGCGCGCGGGCGATCTCGCCGCCGCCGGGGCCGCCGGGCTGCCCGACCTGCTGGGCGAACCGTGAGCGCCGGCGTCAGCCGCCCCGCGTTCCCCGGCGCCACCTCGGTCAGCGTGCTCGAGGTCTACGGCGGGCGGGCCTCCGACGGACTGCCGGGCGGCACGCCGCACCTGCACACCGTCTCGGCCGAGGCCTACGTCGTCGTCGCTGGCCGCGGGCGCCTGCAGACCGTCGACGGGTCGGGCTTCGCGGAGCATCCGCTCGAGCCCGGCTCGCTCGTGTGGTTCGAGCCGGGCGTCATCCACCGCGTCGTGAACGACGGCGGCGACCTCGAGGTGCGCGTCGTCATGCAGAACGCCGGGCTGCCCGAGGCGGGCGACGCCGTCATGACCTTTCCCGACGACGTGCTCGCCGACGCCGACCGATACCGGGCCGCCGCCACCCTGCCGGCCGCCGACCGACCCGATGCCGACCGCCTCGCCGCCGCGCTCGCCCGCCGCGACCTCGCCGTCGAGGGG
>NZ_JBFUCL010000166.1:0-7950 GCF_056405255.1 Agromyces sp. P1_H4
GCGTCAGGACGGCGACGGTCGGTCGCCACGGCGCGAGTGTACCGCCGGGCGCCGTCGCGCCGCCAGCATCCACGCGCGACGGCCGCCCGGCCGGGGCTCGCATGCTCGCCACGGCCGCCCGGGCGGGGCTCGCATGCTCGCGCTTCCACCGGGCTATTTACAGGCGGATGCCGGGAGGAACAGACTCTGAGCATGAGCCCGGCTGATCGGCCGATCCGCACCCCTGACCAGCGCCTCCGCGTGTTCGTGAGCTCGACACTCCGCGAGCTGGCGGCCGAGCGTCGTGCGGTGCGCGCCGCGGTCGAGCAGCTGGGCCTGGCCCCGGTCATGTTCGAGCTCGGCGCCCGACCGCATCCGCCGCGAGATCTCTACCGCGCCTACCTGGCGCAGAGCGACATCTTCGTGGGGCTGTACGGCGAGCAGTACGGCTGGGTGGCTCCGGGCGAGGAGCTGTCGGGACTCGAGGACGAGTACCGCCTGGCGCCCCCGCAGCTGCCCAAGCTCGTCTACGTTCGGGAGGGCGGCACCCGCGAGCCGCGGCTGCTGGAGCTCCTCGAACGCATCAAGGCCGACGACCGCGCCTCGTACGCCTACTTCACCGACGCCGAGCAGCTCGCCGACCTCGTGCGCGCCGATCTCGCGACTCTGCTCGCCGAACGCTTCACGAGCGCGACGGCTGCCGTCGCCGAGACGGCGGACCCCGTCGAGCGCACGTCCGCGCTGCCGTCGGCGCTCTCCGCCCTGATCGGACGCCAACGCGAACTCGAGGCGGTCGTCGACCTGCTCTCCGACGACGACGTGCGGCTCGTCACGCTCACAGGCCCCGGCGGCATCGGCAAGAGCCGGCTCTCCCTCGACGTCGCGAACCGGGTGCGCGACCGCTTCACCGGCGGCATCGCGTTCGTCGACCTCTCGCCCGTGACCGACCCGGCGCAGGTCGCCGTKGCGATCGCCAACGCGCTCGGGGTGATCGACGTGGGCGACGGCACGCTCGACGAGAAGCTGCGCGTGGCGGTGCGCGACCGGCGCATGCTCCTGCTCCTCGACAACGTCGAGCAGGTGGTCGAGGCCGCCCCGACGATCCGGTCGCTGCTGACGGATGCCCCGCGCCTCGCGGTGCTCGCCACCAGCCGGATCCTGCTGCGCATCTCGGGCGAGCACGGCATCGAGCTGGGGCCGCTGCCGCTGCCCGACCTGCGGCATGGTGCCGACGTCGAGCGCGCGCTCGCGTCGCCCGCGGTCGCACTGTTCGTGGAGCGCGTGCGCGCGGCCCAGCCCGACTTCGAGCTCACCGCCGACAACGTCGACGACGTGGCGGGGATCTGCGCGGCGCTCGACGGCGTGCCCCTGGCGCTCGAGCTCGCGGCCGCCCGGGCCCGTGTGCTCGCCCCGGCCGAGCTCCTGCAACGGCTCGGCAACCGGCTGCTCGTGCTCGGCGGCGGCGCACGCGACCTGCCCGAACGCCAGCGCACCATGCGGTCCACCATCGAGTGGAGCACGCAGCTGCTCACCGAGTCGCAGCGCGAGCTGCTCGCGCGGCTCGGCCTCTTCTCGGGCGGGTTCACCCTCGACGCCGCCGAGTGGATCGCGGAGGGCATCCCCGACGCCGACACCATCGACGACCTCGCGGCGCTCGTGGACGGCAGCCYCGTGCGCCAGCAGGACCGCGGCGACCGCGCGGTGTTCACCATGCTCTCGACGGTGCGCGAGTACGCGCTCGCGGAGCTCGACGGCCACGAGGACGCCCGCAGCCTGCGCGACCGGCATGCCCGGTACTACCTGCGCCTCGGCGAGCAGGCGGAGTACGAGCTCGAGGGGCCCGCCCAGCTGCAGTGGATCACCCGGCTGGCCGAGGAGGGCGACAACCTCCGCACGGCCGCCCGGCACCTGCTCGACATGCGCCAGTGGGCGACCGCGGCGCACTTCGCGTGGACGCTGTACGTGTACTGGTGGGTGCACGGGCACCTCGGCGAGGTGCAGGCGTGGATGCGCGAACCGCTCGACTCGGGCGACGAGCTCGACGACCTCACGCGTGCCACGGCGCTGTACTTCACCCGTGCGATCGCCTTCTGGCGGGACCCCGACGAGTGGCTGGTGCCGGGACTCGGCGAGAGCGCGGCGCTGTTCCGGCGCGAGGGCGAGCGCTCGGGCGAGGCGCTGGCGCTCATCTCGCTCAGCCTGGCCCTGCTCGGGGCGCGCGAACCCGACGCGACCCGTGCCGACGAGGCGCTCGAGGCGAGCCTGACCCTGTTCCGTGAGGCCGGCGACAACTGGGGCGAGGCCCTGGCGCTCGTGACACTCGGGCGAGTGGCGCTGTTCCGCCAGGACGTGCAGGCGGCGCTCGCCCGCTTCGACGAGAGCATCGCGGTCGCCAAGCGGCAGAACGACGACCTCGGCGAGGCGATCGCGCTGCACCACCGCGGCTGGGTCGAGGTGCTCCTCGGCGCCTTCGACGTCGCGAGGGAGTGCTTCGAGCAGAGCCTCGCCAACTCCGAGCGGCTGCACCACGACGAGGGGGTCGCCTACGGGCTCGAGGGGCTCACGGCCGTGGCGGCCGGCACCGGCGACGTGGTGCGGGCGGGCACGCTCCTCGGCGCGGCGGAGGTGGCACGCGAGCGCACCGGGCTCTACGACGCGCCGTCGTTCTCGTTCCACCAGCAGTTCGTCGACGGGCTCCTCGCCTCGCCGTCCGCGGGCACCTTCGAGGCCGCTCGTGCTCGGGGCCGCCGGCTTCCCCTCGATGAGGCCGTCGCCATCGCCCTGGGTCGCGGTGGGACGCCCGAGCCGACCACCTGACCGACTGCCGCGCACGCGGCATCCGCCCACCCATCCCGAGGAGGCACCCATGAGCGACGAGGCACCCATGAGCGACGCGGCACCTGCAACGCACGCGCCCGACCGGCACCACCACGCCGGACCCGAGGACCGGGTGCTGCCCTACACGCGCGTGGTCGCCTACGTGATCATCCCGTTCCTCGTCGCCGCCGCGTTCCTGCTGCTCGTGCTGCCGGGCGGCACCGAGCAGCACTTCGCCTGGACGATCGCGCCGCCGATGACGGCCATGCTGCTCGGTTCCGCCTACGCGGGCGGCATCTGGTTCTTCGCGCAGGTGGCGGTGCAGAAGCGCTGGCATCGGGTGCGGCACGGGTTCCCGGCGGTGCTCGTGTTCGCGACGCTGCTCGCCATCGCCACGATCCTGCACTGGGACCGCTTCCACTTCGGCCACGTCTCGTTCATCACGTGGGCCACGCTCTACGCCTGCACGCCCGTGCTGATCCTCATCGCGATCATCCTGAACCTCCGCGAGGACGACGGCATGCCCGAGGGCGACGACATCGAGATCGCCGCGCCCTGGCGGTACGTGCTCGCGCTCGTCGGCGCCGCGGCATCCGTCACCGGGCTGGTGCTCTTCATCTCCCCGTCGCTGCTCATCGGCGCCTGGGCGTGGGACGTCACCCCGCTCACCGCCCGCGTCGTCGGCGCGGTGCTCACGCTGCCGGGCCTCGTCAACGTGTGGATGCTCTGGGACGACCGGTGGTCGGCGTTCCGCCACGTGTTCCAGGCCCAGCTGGCGAGCCTCGCCTGCATCCTCATCGCGATCGTCGTGCGGATCGGCGACTTCCAGTGGCAGCGGCCGAGCGCGTGGCTGTTCGTCGGCGGCATCGTGCTGTCGGCCGTCGTCTACGTCGTGTTCTACGCCTCCCTCGAGCGGGCGCGCCGGGGGAACGTCAGACGGTGACGGATGCCGCGAGGTGCGGCGCGACCGCGGAGCCGAAGCCCGCGGCGGTGCGCGCGACGACCTCGGCGTACGGCGTGTCCCAGATCTCCTGGTTGAAGATCTCGACCTCGACGTCGCCCCGGTAGCCGGTCGCCTCGACCGCGTCGGTGAGCGACGCGAAGTCGATGACGCCGTCGCCCGGGTAGTGGCGGCCAAGGAGCACGTCGGCCGGCAGCGGGGTCTTCCAGTCGCAGACCTGGTAGGTCGCGATGCGACCCTCGGCGCCCGCGCGCGCGATCTGCGGCAGCACCTCGGGGTCCCACCAGACGTGGAACGTGTCGACGGTGACGCCGACCACCGAGGGGTCGAAGGGCGCCGCGAGGTCGAGCGCCTGCTTCAGCGTCGAGACCACGGCGCGATCCGACGCGTACATGGGATGCAGCGGCTCGATCGCGAGGGTCACCCCAGCCGCCTGCGCCTCGGGGGCGAGTTCGGCGAGGGCGTCCGCGACGCGAGCGCGTGCGCCGAGCAGGTCGGTCGACCCCTCGGGGATGCCTCCGGCGACGAGCACGTAGATCGGGGTGGACCCGGCGGCACCGGCGGCGGCGAGCGCGGCCGTCTCCTCGATGCCCCGGAGGTTGTCGCCGATCGACGCGCGCCGGGCGGGCCCCTCGGGCATGGTGAAGAAGCCGCCGCGGCAGTAGGTCGAGAGGCGCAGGCCCGAGTCGCCCAGGCGGCGCGCCGCCTCGTCGAGGCCGACCGCGTGCACCGGCTCGCGCCACAGGCCGATCGACTCGTAGCCGCCGGCCGCGGTGACCTGGAGGGCCTCGTCGAGCGAGGCGTACTTGATCGTGGCCTGGTTCAGCGACAGGCGGGGGTGGGCGCTCATGCGAGCACCTCGACGTCGTCGGACGGGGCCTCGGCTGCGGTGTCCGTCGTCTCAGAGGCATCCGCCGTCGCAGGGGTCGCCTCATCGGCAGCGGATTCCGGGACCGCCGCCGTGACGTCGATGCCGTTGAGCGTCAGCAGCGAATGCCAGCGGGCGGCCGCGAGCTCGGGCCGCTCGAGCGAGCCCGAAGCGTTCGCCAGTTCGACGATGCGGGACAGGTGCGGCAGGCTGCGGGCGGCGTGCAGGCCGCCCACCATCTGGAACGCGGCCTGGTGGCCGTTCAGCCAGGACAGGAACGCCACGCCCGTCTTGTAGTAGTACGTCGGCGCGGCGAAGACCTGCTGCGAGAGCGGCTCGGTCGGCGCGAGGATCGCGCGGTACGCGTCGACGTCGCCGCGGTCGAGCGCCTGGATCGCCGCCGACGCGTTCGGCGCGAGCGCCGCGAACGCGCCGAGCAGTGCGTCGGAGTGGCCGCGCTCGTCGCCCTCGATGAGCCCCACGTAGTGGAAGTCGTCGCCCGTGAACATGCGCGCCGACTCGGGGAGCTTCTCGCGCACGGCGATCTCGGCGTCGGCGTCGAGCAGGCTCATCTTCACGCCCTGCACCTTGTCGCGGTTGTACTCGATGATCTGCAGGAGCGTCGCCGCCGAGGCATCCGTGTCTGCGGAGCCGAAGTAGCCGGTGAGGCTCGGATCGAACGCCGGCCCGAGCCAGTGCAGCACCACGGGGCCGCCGGCCGCGGCGAGCACCTCGCGGTACACCCGGCGGTAGTCGTCGGCCGTGCGGGCCGCCCGCGCGAGATGCCGGCTCGCCATGAGCACGACGCCCGCACCCGCGTCCTCCGTGTGGTGCAGCTGCTCCTTGTAGGCGTCGATGACCTGCTCGAGCGAGATGTGCTCCTCGTCGACGTGGTCGGTGTTCACGCCCACGACCAGCCTGCCCCCGACGGATGCCGCTTCCGCAGCACTGCGGCTGATCAGCTCGCGCGTGGCCAGGGCATCGAGCCCCATGTTGCGCTGCGCGGTGTCCATCGCGTCGGCGACGCCGAGCCCCCACGACCACACATGGTGGCGGAACGCGAGCGTCGCGTCCCAGTCGATGTCGGCCGGCTCGCCGGGCGTGTTGTCGGCGAACGGCTTGGGCACCACGTGCGCGGCCGCGTAGGCGATCCGGCTCGTGAGGGGATGCCGCGGCTTCGAGAACGCCGGCGCCTCCGCGAGCGGCACGGCGCGCAGGTCGCCGGTGCCGTCGATGAGGGTGATCGCGGTCATGGTCAGCGCGCCCCGGTCAGCTCGGGGGCCTCGACGGACGCCGGCGCCGCGGCATCCGTGGTGCTCGCGGCATCCGTGGACGGGCCGTCGAGCGTCACGACCGGCAGTGTGATGCGGCGGCCCTCGGCGGAGGACTTGAGGCCCTCCTCGGCGAGGAGCACGCCGCGCGCGCCGGCGAGGAAGTCGTAGTGGTTCGGGGCGTCCTCGACGACGTGGCGGATGAACTCCTCCCACTGCGTCTTGAAGCCGTTCTCGAACTCGCGGTTGCCGGGGGACTCGATCCAGTCGGCGGCGTAGTCGTGCTCGTCGGCGAGATCGGGGTTCCACACCGGCTTCGGCGTGGCGTTGCGGGGCTGGATCTTGCAGCCGAACAGGCCGACCACGGCCGAGCCGTGCGTGCCGTCGACCTGGAACTCGACGAGCTCGTCGCGGTTCACGCGCGTCGTCCAGCTCGAGTTGAGCTGCGCGACCACGCCGCCCTCGAGCTCGAAGATCGCGTAGGCGGCGTCGTCGGCGGTGGCCGCGTAGGGGTGGCCCTTCTCGTCGACGCGCTCGGGGATCTCGGTGACCGCACGCGCGTACACCGACTCGACGCGGCCGAAGAGATTCTCCAGCACGTAGTTCCAATGGGGGAACATGTCCACGATGATGCCGCCGCCGTCCTCGGCGCGGTAGTTCCAGCTGGGCCGCTGCGCGGGCTGCCAATCGCCCTCGAAGACCCAGTAGCCGAACTCGCCGCGCACGCTCAGGATGCGCCCGAAGAATCCCGAGTCGATGAGCCGCTTCAGCTTCTGCAGGCCCGGGAGGTAGAGCTTGTCGTGCACGACGCCGTTCTTGATGCCGGCCTCCTCGGCGAGGCGCGCGAGCTCGAGCGCCTCCTCGAAGGACTCGGCGGTGGGCTTCTCGGTGTAGATGGCCTTGCCCGCGGCGATCGCCTTCTTGATGGCCTGCGCCCGTGCCTTGGTGACGAGGAAGTCGGCGTAGATCTGCCAGCGGTCGTCGGCGAGCGCCTCGTCGAGGTTCGTCGTGTAGTGCTCGATGCCGTGCTTCGCGGCGAGGTCGGCGAGCTTCTTCTCGCTGCGGCCGACGAGGATGGGCTCGACCTGCACGCGGGTCTCGCCGTCGGCGAGGAGCACGCCGCCCTGCTCGCGGATCGCGAGGATCGAGCGCACGAGGTGCTGCCGGTAGCCCATGCGGCCCGAGACGCCGTTCATGATGATGCCGATGGTCTGCGGCGCCGGCGCGGTGTGCTGGTCGCGGGTCTGCTGGTCGGTCTGCGGGGTGGTCTGCTCTGCCACGGTGGATTCCTGTTCGAGCCGGGAGCGGGCGGAGGCGGGAGCCGCCGCTTCGCTGCGGGAAAGCGTTTACCCGAGTGTAGGACAGGCATGGCGAATGCGCAACACCCCTGTGCGGGGCGGCCGCACGCGCGGCGGCGCCGGCGCGGCGCCGGAGCGCTGCGACCGGGGCGCAGCACGCGGCGACGCGCCCACCCGGAACGCCGAGTGGTCACTTCTGGCGGGGTGCGGGCGCGCGAGAGCGCCGATCGTGACCACTCGCTGCTGCGACCAGGCGTGTCGGCGAGTCGGTGAGCGCCGTGCGCGGCGGCCCGTCGAAGCGGCGTCAGCCGGCGCTGCGCACGCGGGGCCCGGACGGGAGCTCGGCGTCATCCGCCGGCTGCTCGGCCTTCCGGCCGGCCGCGGAGCGCTGCTCGGGCCGTCGGCGGCGAAGGAGCGGCGAATCCGACACGGCGGCGAGCGCCACCAGGCAGGCGACGCTTCCGATGAGCAGCGCGAGGATCTGGAGCGCGGCGAGGAAGGGGTTCATGGTGCACCTCACGATGGGACCGTCTTTGGCAGGCCAGTATCTTCCCACGAACCCGTGCTGGGACGCACGGGTCTTGACGCGGGGGCATCCGCCTCATCCCAGATCGGATGCCGCGAGCCGGCCTTCGCGGCGCAACCGGACTTGGGGCCGCGGCGCGCGGGTGGCTGGCCGCGGGTCTCAGCCCCGGCTCAGTCCCGGCGCGGCGTCGACTCGCGCAGCACGACCTCCGTGGCGACGGAGCCCTCGGC